>DAOTYW010000114.1:0-5663 GCA_034434755.1 Anaerolineae bacterium
GTGGTCTGGCAGTTCACCACCACCGATGCCCGCATCAAGCTCAGGCGCCTGTATCCAGTTGCAAAAGAACAAAATCTGGCCTAACGAGGCACTAGGCTTATCCAGATTGAGCAGATTCAGCCGTAACCATCCACTCCATCGGCTCAATCTACCGACGATTCGCCCACCGGCGGCATCCTGGGTCGCGCACAAGGCGCGTGCAATGCCTGGCGGGAAGGTCGCGCCGCGACAGATCCACGATGGCCGTGGCGGTATCGTCTGTCTGTTACACCCACCAACGAGCCGAAACCAATGGTACGGGAACACGCGCCCTACATCCTGCTGCTGGCGCTGAACGCGCTGGGCCTGGCCGTGCTGACCGGCCTGGCCTGGCGCCGGCGATCCATGGCCGGCGCGATCCCGCTCCTGGTCCTCCTGCTGTTCACCCTCGTCTGGTCGCTCGCCACTGCGCTGGAGATGGCCGGCGCCACCCTCGAAAGCCGGCTCTTCTGGAACCGCCTGGGCCTCTCGGCCGCCATCTGCCTGCCGACGATCTGGCTGATCTTCGTCTTCCGCTACATCGGTTGGCGGGAGTGGCTGAACTTCCGCTTCCACATCCTCCTGGGCATCGAACCGATCCTGGCGACCGTGGCGCTGTGGACGAACCCATTCCACCTGTTCTACGCCCAGGTCGGCCTGTCCGCCGACCCCGCGCCCATGCTGACGGTCGGCTATGGCCCGTTGTTCTCGCTCCACCTGCTCTACTCCAGCGCACTGGTCCTCATCGGCCTGGCGCTGTTCTACACTGCCTTCCTGCGCGTCCCGCCCCTGCACCGCCGGCTGATGCGGACGGTGATCCTCGGCGCGACCCTGCCGTGGTTGCTGGCGCTGCTCTGCGCCCGCCAGGTCGTCCCCCTGCTCCATCCGGCCCTGACCCCCATCTGCTTCACCCTCATGGGGCTGATCATCGTCCACGGTCTGTCCCGCTTCCACTTGCTCGACATCATGCCCGGCGTGCGCGAGGCGATCTTCGAGGGCACGGGCGACGGCGTGATCGTGCTCGACGCCGATGGCTACATCGCCGACATCAACCCGGCCGCCCAGCGGATGGTTGGCCTGACCGCCCGGCAGGCCATTGGCCAGCCGCTCGAACAGGCGCTGCCCGACTGGCCCGAGCTGGCCGAGCGCTGTCGGCACGACGAGCCACCAACCCAGACCGAGATCAGCCACCGTCATGGCCTCGCCTGCCGCTACTATGACCTGCGAATCTCGGTGCTGTTCGGCCCACGCAACCATCCGTCCGGACGGCTGGTTATCCTGCATGACACGACCGCCGCGCGGCGCAGCGAGGAGCAGTACCGCGCCCTGGTGCAAAACATCCCCCTCCCGCTCTACCGCACCACGCCCGGCCCCAGCGGCAAGTTCCTCGTCGCCAACCCGGCGTTCCTCCGTATGTCCGGCATCCCCTCCGAGGAGGAACTCCACCGGATCGCGGTGGCTGAACTGTACATGGACCCCCGCGAACGACAGGCGTTCTCGGAGCGCCTCCTGGCCCAGGGCAGCATCAGCGGCGAGGAACTGCGGCTGAAGAGATGGGACGGCACGCCGATCATCGTCTCGGTCACCGCCCAGGTCATCTACGACGAAGACACGGGCGAGGTTGCTTTCTTCGACTGCGCGGCGGAAGACATTACCGGGCGTCGGCGGATGGAGGAGACGCTGCAGCGGCGAACGGCCCAGTTGGAGGCGCTGCGGGAGGTCGCCCTCAACCTCGCCGCCGAGCTTGACCTGGAGGCCCTGCTCCATTCCCTGGCAACGCGGGCCATCGAGATGCTGGACGGCAGCGCCGGCGGCCTCTACCTCTACCGCCCGGAACGGGATGAGCTCGAATGGTCGGTCTCCATCGGCCCGAACATTGCACCGACCGGCACCGTCCTCCGCCGCGGGGAAGGGATGGCCGGCCAGATCTGGGAAAGCGGGCAGCCGTCTATCGTGGATGATTATCGCCACTGGGCCGGGCGGGCAGCGATCTACGAGGCCTATCCGGTGCATGCCGTCGTCGGCGTGCCGGTGCGCTGGGGCGACGAGTTCCTCGGCGTCCTGGAGGTGATCGCCGACCCACCACGCACGTTCACTCCCGCCGATGCCGACCTGCTCGCCCTGCTTGCCGCCCAGGCCGCCGTAGCCATTCGCAACGCCAACCTCTTCCGCGCCGAGCGCGAGCAACGCGCCCTGGCCGAGGCGCTCGCCGAGGCCGCCGCCGCCGTCAGCGGCACGCTCGACCTGGAGCAGGTGCTCGACCGCATCCTCGACGAGGTCGCCCGGGTGGTCAACGGCGACGCCTTCAATGTGATGCTGATCGACGGCGACCGCATCCGCCCCGTCCGTTGGCGGGGCTACGAGCGCTTCGGGGCCACCCAGGTGATCGCGCAGACGGCTTTCCACCTGACGGAGATGGCCTTCCTGCGCCAGATGGCCGAGAGCGGGACACCGGTCATCGTCCCCGATACCGCCGACCATCCGGCCTGGCGACGACGGGCGGGCATGGATTGGCTGCGCTCGTACGTCGCCGCGCCCATCCTTGTCGGCGGCCAGACGGTCGGCTTCCTGAACGTGGACGGCGCCCGCCCTGGTCAGTTCGCCCCTGCCGATGCCCGCCGGCTGGAGGCCTTCGCCAGCCACGCCGCTTTGGCGATCCGCAACGCCCGCCTCTACCAGGAAACCACGCGCCGCCTGGCCCAGGCCCAGGTCCTGCGCGAGACAATGCTGGCCGCCGCCCGCACGCTGGACTTCGACCAGGTGCTGGAGCAGACCATGGCCACGCTCCAGACAACGATGAAGGTCGATTTCCTCGGCTTCGGCTTCCTCGACCAGGAGCACGGTCACGTCCGCATCCATGCCGCCCGCATCGGTTATGAGCAACAGATCGAAAACATCCCCCTGGAGCGGAGCATCTGCGGGCGGGTGCTCCAGACCGGCGAAGCGGTAGTCATCGGCGACGTGCGTCAATCCCCCGATTACTACGAAGGTCACCCGGAGGTGCGTTCCGAGCTGGCCGTGCCGGTGCGCGCCGGGCAGCGGATCATCGGGGTGCTGAACGTGGAGAGCCGGCAGTTGAACGCCTTCGACCAGGACGACCTGGCCTTCTACACGGCCATCGCCGGGCAATTAGGCGTGGCCCTGGAGAACGCCCGTCTGTACCAGGAGGTGAGCGACGCCCTGGCCCGGCTGCAGGAACTCGACCACATGAAGGATGAGTTCATCCAGAATGTCTCCCACGAGCTGCGCATGCCCCTCGCGCTGATCCGCGGCCACGCCGAGATGCTGGAGGCGGGTGAACTGGGCGCACTCAACCACGAGCAGGCCCAATCCGTGACCGTCATCGCCCGCCGCGCGCGGATGATGAGCGCGCTGGTGGACGACATCACGATGCTCCTGGAGAACGAGGCCCGCCGCGTCCATCGCGAATCGCTCGCCCTGCAGGAGATCGCCCGCGCTGCCGCCGAGGACTTCCGCGCCGCGTTGGCCCAGAACGGGCTGACCCTGCGCACGGAGATCGCGCCGGACCTGCCGCCGGTCAGCGGCTCGCCGCTCCACCTCCGCCGCGTGGCCGACAACCTGATCGGCAACGCGATCAAGTTTACCCCGTCCGGAGGCACGATCACCGTGCGCGTCTTTCGAGACGGCGACCGGGTCGCCCTGCAGGTGCAGGACACCGGCATCGGCATCGCCGCCGACCAGCTCGACCGCGTCTTCGAGCGCTTCTATCAGGTGGACGGTTCGCTCAAGCGGCGCTATGGCGGGGTCGGCCTGGGCCTGGCGCTGGTCAAGGAAATTACCGAGAGCTACGGCGGACGGGTCGAGGTGCAGAGCCAGGTCGGCCAGGGCAGCACCTTCACCGTCTGGATTCCCCTCGCCGGATAGCTTGTCGCCCCTCGGTAACCGTTGTATAATCACCACAGGATGGCCCCGATCCTGGACGACCAATCCCTCGAGTTCATCAGTCGCAGCGCGGAACAGACCGTGCGGCTCGGCGCTGCCCTGGGACAGCTCCTGCGCGGCGGCGAGGTCATCTGCCTGGAGGGCCCGCTGGGCGCCGGGAAGACGGTGCTGGCCCAGGGCATCGGGCGCGGCTGGGGCGCGGTGACCCCGCTGCTCAGCCCCTCCTTCGTCCTGATCCGCGAGCACCGCCGCGCCAGCGGGACGCAGCGGCTGCTCCACGTGGACTTCTACCGCCTGGAGGAGCCCCAGGAAGCATGGGGGCTGGGGCTGGAGGACTGGTGGGGCGATGCGGGCGTGACCGTGGTGATCGAGTGGCCGGAGCGGGCGGCGGCGATCTTGCCGCCGGAGCGGCTGTGGGTGCGCCTGGAACGCACCGACGAGACCCGCCGCCGGCTGCTTTTCACCGCCCACGGTGCAGCGGCCCTCGCCCTGCTGCGCGCCTTCCGCCGCGCCGCCTTCGGAGTGTGACCATGCTCCTGGCCCTGGATACCGCCACCCTGGTCGCCAGCCTGGCCCTCCACGACGGGCAGCGGTTGCGCTATGAGGCGACCTGGGAAGCCGATCGTCGCCACACCGTCCAGTTGACCGCCCGCCTCGCTTCCGCCCTCGAAGAGCTGGGCCTGAGGGCCGGGGACCTGACCGCCGTGGCCGTCTCGCTGGGCCCCGGCTCGTTCACCGGCCTGCGCGTGGGGCTGGCCGTGGCCAAGGGGCTGGCCCTGGCGCGGTCGCTGCCCCTGGTCGGCGTGCCTACCCTCGACGTGGTCGCCGCCGCCCAGGGGCGCGACCGACGCCCGCTGGTGGCCGTGCTGGCCGCCGGGCGCGGGCGCATCTGCGCCGCCACCTACCGCTGGCGCGACGGCTGGCAGCGCCGCGACGGGCCCATCCTGACCACCTGGGAGAGCCTGGCGGCAGCGGTGGCAGGCCCGACCCTGTTCTGCGGCGAGGTGGACGAGGCAGGCGCGCAGGCGCTGTCTCAGGCCAGCGACCGCGTGACGCTGCTCTCGCCGGCCCACAGCCTGCGCCGCGCCGGCTTCCTGGCCGAGCTGGCCTGGCCGCGCATCCGCGCCGGCCAGACCGACGACCCGGCCACCCTGGCCCCGATCTACTTGAAATGAGCCACCGGATAGTCCCCCTCTCGGGCGTTGCGGGCCCAGCTCTACCGCAAAGAACGCCGAGGGCGCAGAGAAAACAAAAACAAACTCAGCGTTCTCTGCGGCCTCTGCAGTTAAAAAACGGGTTGGGCAGCAATAGCATATAACGCAATAGTGGTGTACAATGGTAGAGCAAATCACGAGCGAGGATAAACTACGCCAGGAAAAGGTACTGCTCCAAAAAGTGGCGATGAACTAAAACAGAACGTGGTTGCTCTGGCCCAAAAGATGGGTTTGAACGCAGAGACAGAAGTCAAAGCTGCAAGGAGGCTCTGGGGCCAGCGACGCTACATTGATGTAGTCATTACAGATGAGAAAACAGGTAAACGTTTGGGGGTGGAGTGTAAGTACCAAGCCACATCAGGTACAGCGGAAGAGAAAATACCCGCCACCATTCGTAACTGCTCAGCCTGGCGCAGAGATGTCACGCTGTATGCCGCAGAGAGTATCTGTCAACGGATTCTGGGAACGGATTGAACGGATCGGCGGGTCGCGAGTGGTTCTTTCCGTTCAATCCGTGCCCAGAATCCG
>DAOTYW010000115.1:0-3925 GCA_034434755.1 Anaerolineae bacterium
GCTGAGCCGCAGCCGGTGCGGACGATCACCAACATCGGCTCCGACACGCTGGTCAACCTGGCCCTGGCCTGGGCGGAGACGTACATGAGCGGGCATTCGGAAGTGCGCATCTCCGTCACCGGCGGGGGGAGCGGTACCGGCATCGCCGCGCTGATCAACGGTACCACCGACATCGCCAACGCCTCGCGGGAGATGAAACCGGAAGAGATCGCCACCGCGGAGGCCAACGGCATCGCGCCGCAGCAGTTCACCGTTGCCCGCGACGCCATCGCCATCGTCGTCCACCCCTCCAACCCTGTCGACCGGCTTACCCTGCAACAGTTGTCCGACATCTACACCGGGCGGATCACCAACTGGCGCCAGGTGGGCGGGGAAGACCGGCCGATTGTCCTCCTTTCCCGCGAGTCGAACTCCGGCACCTATGTCTACTTCCTGGAACATGTCATCCGCATGGGCGACCCGAATAGCGACCTGCTGTTCTCGCCCGACACGCTGCTGATGCCCTCGTCGGAGGGGATCAGCGCCGAGGTGCGCCAGAACCCCAACGCCATCGGTTACGATGGCCTGGGTTATGTGACCGCTGACCAGAAGATGATCGCCGTCGCCCGCGACGCCGCAGGCCCCTACGTGCTGCCATCCGTGGAGACGGTCAACGATGGCTCCTACCCCATCTCCCGCCCGCTGTACATGATCACCGCCGGGGAGCCGACAGGGGTCGTGCGGGAGTACCTGGACTGGATCCTGAGCGACGGCCAGGCGATGGTGACGGAGCTGGGGTTTGTGCCGCTGCGGTGAGGGGGGGCGTGGTGCATGTTGCGTGGTGCGTGTTGCGTGAGGAGGTAGCATGACGTTCGAGGAGTGGGTGGCTTCGCTGCCGGTGGAGTTGACTGGCGATCCGCTCTGGCGAATGGAGGTCTATCGCCTGGCCGTGTTGGCCGGTGACCTGGCCTGGAGCGATGTGTCCGCACTGGTCCGGGACAGGCGTGTGGTCAGTTTGGCTGACCAGCCGTACCGGTCGATTGGCTCTATTGGCGCGAACATTGCTGAGGGGTACAGCCATCGGTCCGGCAAGGACCAGGCGAGGTTCTACGAGCACGCCCTTGGTTCGGCGCGCGAGGCTCGCAGCTGGTATTACCAGGGAAGTCACGTGCTGCCGGAAGTCGTCGTCACACACCGACTCGAACTGCTGACCCGGATCATCCGCCTGCTGCTCACCATCATCCCTGCCGAACGCGGCTACAAACTGGCAGAGGAAGCGGAGCCTTACAGCCCCGACCTCGCCAGCCTATTCGACGACCCGCCAATGCCATGAGCGACGACACACGCGCCACGCACCCCGCGCCCCGCTGGCGCGAGTTCCTCATCGAAGCCCTGGTGCGCGTGCTGGGCTTTTCCAGCATCGGCTTCGTGCTGCTCATCTTCGTCTTTCTGCTGCGCGAGGGGCTGCCGGTCTTCTTCGAGGTCGAGCCGGGCAACCTGTTCGGCGTGCGCTGGTACCCCACGTTCGACCTGTTCGGCACGCTGCCGCTGATCCTGGGCTCGCTGCTGGTGACGGCTACCGCCATCGCCATCGCCCTGCCGCTGGGGGTGGTCACCGCCGTCTTCGTGCGCGAGGTTGCCCCGCGCTGGGCGCGCGAGGTGCTCAAACCGCTGATCGAGGTGCTGGCCGGCATTCCCTCGGTGGTGCTGGGCTTCTTCGGCATGACCCTGGTCGCGCCGGTGGTGCGCCAGGTGTTGGATGTGCCGACCGGGCTGACCGCCTTCACCGGCGGGCTGCTGCTGGCCTACATGGCCCTGCCGACGATCATCAGCGTGGCTGAGGACGCCCTCGACGCGGTGCCCAAGAGCTACCGCGACGCCGGCCTGGCGATGGGGGCGACGCAATGGCAGACGATCTGGCGGGTGGTGGTGCCGGCGGCCCGCTCCGGCATCGTCACGGCGGTGATGCTGGGGATGGGGCGGGCGATCGGCGAGACGATGGCGGTGATGATGGTCACCGGCAACGCCGCCCGCCTGCCGCTGACGCTCGACTCGCTCTTCCGTCCCGTGCGCACCATGACCGCCACCATCGCTGCCGAGATGGGCGAGGTGGCTCAGGGCAGCACCCACTACCATGCCCTCTTCGGCATCGGCATCCTTCTCTTCCTGATTACCTTCATCATCAACCTGGCTGCCGCGCTGACGATCTTCCAGAAGCGGCGCAAGGGGGGACTGCGATGAACCGCTACTGGGTGCAGCGGATCGGTTTCGGCCTGCTGGCACTGGCTGCCCTGGTGGTCGTGCTACCGATCCTGCTGGTCGTCGGCACGATCGTCGTGCGCGGCGCCGGGGCGATCAGTTGGGAGTTCCTCACCGCCATGCCCCGCGAGGGGATGAAGGCGGGCGGCATCTTCCCGGCCATCGTCGGCACGCTGCTGCTGACCCTGGGCACGGCGCTGGCAGCGATCCCGGTCGGCGTGGGCGGAGCGATCTATCTGGCCGAGTACGCCCGCGACACCTGGCTCACCCGCACCATCCGCCTGGCGATCATCAACCTGGCCGGCATCCCCTCGGTGGTCTACGGGCTGTTCGGGCTGGGGCTGTTCGTGCTCTTCCTGCAGTTCGGCACATCCATCGTCGCCGGGGCGTTGACCCTGGCGATCATGACCCTGCCGGTGATCATCAGCGCGGCGGAGGAGGCGCTGCGCGCCGTACCGACCGAGTTCCGCACTGTCATCGCCAGCCTGGGCGGGACGCGCTGGCAGGCGGTGCGCCACGTTGTCCTGCCGCAAGCGCTGCCGGGGATCATCACCGGCATCCTGCTGGGACTGCTGCGGGCGGCAGGGGAGACCGCGCCGATCCTGTTCACCGTCGCAGCTTTCTTCCTGCCGCGCCTGCCGCGCTCGCCGCTTGACCCGACCATGGCCCTGCCGTACCATCTCTACGTCATCAGCACCCAGGTGCCGGGGATGCCGGCGGAGATCCAGTACGGCACGGCGCTGGTGCTGCTGACGCTGGTGCTCTCGCTCAACGTGGCGGCGACGATGATCCGAGGGTATTTCCGGAGCAGGAGACAGTGGTAGTCAAGATCCGCATCGAGCGTGTCAGCTACTGCTACGGCGACAAGCCAGCGCTGCGCGATGTGACGCTGGACGTGCCCAGCCGCGCCGTGACCGTCTTCTTCGGCCCGGCAGGCGGCGGCAAGACGACCCTGCTGCGGCTGATCAACCGCCTGAACGACCTGGTGGAAGGGACGCGCATGGAGGGGCGCATCCTGCTGGATGGGCAGGACATCTATGCCCCCGGCAGCGATGTCCACGCCCTGCGCCGACGGGTGGGCATGGTCTTCGCCCTGCCGTTGCCGCTGCCCGGCACCGTCCGCCAGAACGTGCTCTACGGCCCCTTGCTGGCCGGCCTGCGCAACGGAGCGCGGCTGGATGAGATCCTGGTGCGCAGCTTGACCCAGGCGGCGTTGTGGGACGAGGTCAAGGACCGCCTCGACGAGCCGGCCTCCGCCCTCTCCGGCGGCCAGCAACAGCGGCTGTGCATCGCCCGCAGCCTGGCCCTGGAACCGGAAGTGCTCCTGCTGGACGAACCGACCTCCGGCCTCGATCCGATCTCCACCGGCAAGGTCGAGGAATCCATCTGCGAACTGAAGCGGCAGTACACGATCATCATCGTCCCCCACAGCATCCAGCAGGCCGCCCGCGTAGCCGACTACGCTGCTTTCTTCCTGATGGGCGAACTGATCGAACACCGTCCCGGGCGGGAAATCTTCACCACCCCCCAGGACCAGCGGACAGAGAACTATGTCACCGGAAGGTTTGGGTAGCGGCATGACGTCTCACGCACCACGCATCCCGTTTCACGCATCCCGTTTCACGCATCCCGTTTCACGCATCCCGTTTCACGCATCCCGTTTCACACATCCCGTTTCACGCTTCAC
>DAOTYW010000116.1:0-11951 GCA_034434755.1 Anaerolineae bacterium
CGCAGCGGATGATAGACCAGCACCGTTTCCCTTGCAGAGCCATTTGACTTTCCTGTCCAAAGCGGGTATGATTATCGTCGAATCTACGTCCCAACGCTGACTCCAACGACTCGATCAGACGAAAGAGAGGAAAGACCCATGCGTAACAGACGGTTGTTGCTCATCTTGATCGGTGCCGTCGTGGTGCTCGGCAGCCTGGCGGTGGGCATCGCGCTGATCCGCCGTCCAGCTCCATCAGAAGGGCCTGCTGAAACCCCTCCGCCACCGGCCACGAGCTATGTGGTGATGTCGGCGCAGAACATCGCCCGCGGGCAGCGGATCACCGAGGATGCCGTCTACCTGCAGAACTGGCCAACGGACGCCATGCCCGTCGGCGCGTTGACCAGCCTGGAACAGGCCTACAACCAGATCGCCCGCGTGGACATCGCCCGCGGCACCCCCTTCGTGGCCGATATGCTGACCACCCAGGCCGGAGAAGTGACCGGCGCCGGGTCGGAAGCCTCCATGCTGATCCCGGAGGGCCGGGTGGCCTACGCGTTCCCCATCAGCCGGTACACCGGCGTGGCTTGGGCGCTCCGCCCGGGCGACCGCGTGGATGTGCTGATCTCCCTGCTGTTGGTGGACCTGGACGAGGAATTCCAGACCATCCTGCCCAACAGCGCCGCCTGCATGACGGTCGCCGAGGGTGAGACCTGCCAATCGGGGCTGATGGGGCGCATGGAGATCCTGCCCAACGGCCAGGTGGTCAACCTCATCCCCTCCGAACCCCAACGCCCCCGCCTGGTCACCCAACTGACCGTCCAGGACGCCCTGGTGCTGCGCGTCGGCGACTGGCCGTTCCCGGACACGGTGGTCACCAGCCAGCCCGCCGAAACAGAGACCACCACGACAGAGCAGACCGGCCAGGAGGGCGAGGCCGCGCCTCCCCCACCGACCGTGCTCTCGCTGACGCTGGCCGTCAGCCCCCAGGACGCCGTGGCGTTGGAGTACGCCCTGCTGAGCAACGCCCGCGTCTCAGTGGTCTTGCGCTCCGCCGCCAGCAGCGGTACCGTCAGCACGGATCCCGTCACCCTGCCGTACCTGATGACCCGCTACAACATCGAACTGCCTCCGCTGCTGCCATACGGAGTGACGCCACCGGTGACTTCCTTCCCATCGCCTCAATGACCGTGGCCCTGCAAGGATTGAACACATCAAGGAGCATAGCGGGTGCAACAGCCAAGCGAACGAATCCGGGTGCTTATCGTTGACGACATCGCCGATACCCGCGAGAACCTGCGAAAGCTGCTCTCCTTCGACCCCAGCATCGAGGTCGTCGGCGCCGTGGGCTCCGGCGAGGAAGGGGTGCGTCTGGCCCGCGAGGCCAAGCCAGACGTCATCCTGATGGATATTAACCTGCCCGGGATTGACGGCATTACCGCCACCGAGCAGATCGTCCGCCTGGTCCCTACCGCGCAGATCATCATCCTCTCTGTGCAGGGGGAGACCGGCTATATGCGCCGGGCGATGGCGGCGGGGGCGCGGGACTTCCTGATCAAGCCGCCCAGCGGCGACGAGCTGATGAGCACCATCCGCCGCGTCTACGAGATCGGGAAGACGCAGGCCGCCCGCATCGCCCCGCCCACCGTTGCCGCCGGCCCCGGCCGCCAGCCGCCCCGTAAGCAGGGGCACCTGGTCACCGTCTTCTCCCCCAAGGGCGGCGTCGGCTGCACCACCGTGGCCGTCAACCTGGCCGTCGCCCTCCAGAATCGCCTGGGCTCCGCCCAGCGAGTGGCCATGCTGGACGGCAACCTGCAGTTCGGCGACCTGGGGGTGATGCTCAACCTGCAACCGACGCGGACCATCGCCGATCTGGCCGGGAGGTTGGAAGAGCTGGACGGAGAGCTGCTGACCAACGTGATGACTCCGCATCCGTCGGGCATCAAGGTCATGCTCGCCCCGTCGCGCCCAGAGGCCGCGGAACCGTTCCTGGTCGGCGCGATGGGCTCCGACAGCAGCGATAACCCGAAAGTGCGCACCGTCGTCAAGGAGATGCGCCGGCATTTCGACTTGATCGTCGCCGATACCTGGAGCTGGGTGGATGAGGTCACGCTGACCCTGCTGGATGAATCCGCGCTGATCCTCCTGGTCATCAACCCCCTGATCCCCAGCATCAAGGACGCGCGGAATTTTCTCGACCTGGCCAATCAGCTCCATTATCCGACCAACCGCCTGTCCCTGGTCATTAACGAGGCCGACCGACGCACCGGCATCCGCGTGGAACAGATCGAACGGGCGCTCATGCCGGCCATTGCCCACATCCCCTACGACGAACGGGCCGGCATCATCGCCGCCAACCGTGGCTTCCCGATCGTCAATGAGGAAGCCGGCAAACCGATCGCCCAGGCGTTCGTCCAACTGGCCACGACGGTACAGTCACGACTCCAGGAACTGATCAGCGCCCAAGAGCAACAGGAAGATGAGCTGCCGTTGGAAGAAGATAGTCGCCGCTTGCTGAGCCGGATCTTGTAGTCCGGTGAGCCGAGGACGAGGAGAGAGATGTCGCTACTGAGACGGATCGAGAGAGGACAGCAACCCAGACCGTCAGAGGTGGGCGGGCCGACCGCCCCGACCACCGAACGACAGGTCGTCCGTCCCGCACCGTCCGCCGTGCGCGACGCCTATCGCGACCTGAAGACGCGCATCCAGAACAAGCTGATCGAGGAACTCGATCCCACGATGGACATCACCCGCCAGGATGAGGTGCGGCGGACGATTCGTGACCTGTTCGAGTCCGTGCTGACCGAGGAGCACATCGTCCTCAGCCGGGCCGAACGGGAGCGGCTCTTCGAACAGATCGTGGCCGAGATCCTCGGCCTGGGGCCGCTGGAACCGCTCCTGGCCGATCCGACGATCACCGAGATCATGGCCAATGGGCCGAAGAATATCTACATCGAGCGGCAGGGACGGATCGAACGGGTCAACACGGCGTTCGAGTCGGACGAGCATCTGATGCGCATCATCGAGCGGATCATGGCCCCGCTGGGACGGCGCATTGACGAGAGCGTGCCCTATCAGGACGCGCGCCTGGCCGACGGCTCCCGCGTCAACGCTGTCATCCCCCCCTTGTCGCTCGTCGGCCCGGTGCTGACGATCCGCAAGTTCTTCAAGATCCCCCTCACAGCCGAGAAACTGATCCAGTTGGGCACGATCACCCCGGAGGGGGTCGAGTTCCTGAAGGCCTGCGTCCTGGCCAAGTTGAATATCATCGTCTCCGGCGGCACCGGCACAGGCAAGACGACTTTCCTGAACGTCCTCTCCAGCTACATCCCCGGCGATGAGCGGATCATCACCATCGAGAACGCCGCCGAGCTACAGCTCCAGCAGGAACACGTCGTCACCCTGGAATCGCGCCCGCCCAACATCGAGGGCCGCGGCGAGGTAACCATCCGCGACCTGGTGATCAACTCCCTGCGCATGCGCCCCGACCGGATCGTCGTCGGCGAGTGCCGTGGCTCGGAGGCGTTCGATATGCTCCAGGCTATGAACACCGGTCACGAGGGCTCGATGACCACCATCCACGCCAACAGCCCCCGCGACGCCCTGGCCCGCCTGGAGAACATGGTGCTGATGGCCGGCATGGAACTGCCGCACCGGGCAATCCGGGAACAGATCGCCGCCGCGATCAATCTGATCGTCCAACTGGAGCGCATGCGCGACGGCACCCGCAAGGTCGTTAATATGACCGCCATCGAGGGCATGGAAGGCGACACCATCGTCCGCACCGACCTGTTCAAGTTCGAGCAGGCCGGCATCGAGCAGGGCCGCGTGATCGGCTACCTGCGCCCGACCGGCGTCCGCCCCAAGTTCATGGACAAGATCGAGGCCGCCGGCATCCATCTGCCGCCGACGATCTTCGGCTTCGGGGAGCGAGTGCGGCGGTAGGCGGCCAGGAGTGGCGTATGGACAGGGTGTTCTTGATCGTCGCTGGCGTGCTCCTCGTCGGAGCGCTCATCTACGGGCTGTATTTCTTCATCCGCCGGCGCAAGGACGTGGTCAGTGAACGGCTGGGGCGCTACGCCGAGGCAGCCCCCCAGGAAGTGGTCGTGCCCGGCGAGCGCCGATCGGCGCTGGGCGAACGGCTCGACCGCGCGCTGGAGCGGCGCGGCTTCGCCGCCAACATCCGCGCCCAACTGGCCCGCGCCAACCTGAAGCTGACCGCCGGCGAGTTCCTGGCCGCTACGGTGATCGCTATCATCCTCCTCGCCGGCGCCGCCCACCTGCTGCGCCACAACGCTGTGTTCACCCTCATCGCCGGCATCATCGGCTTCTTCGCCCCGCGCTGGTACGTCGGTTACCTGCAGGGCAAGCGGCTGCGGGAATTCAACAACCAGTTGGCCGATACGATCAGCCTGATGGTCAACTCGATCCGCTCCGGCTACAGCGTGCTGCAGGCAATGGAGGCCGTCGCCCGCGAGATGGGCCCGCCGGTGAGCGAGGAATTCGAGCGCGTGGTGCGCGAGGTGCAGTTGGGACTCTCGGTGGAACAGGCGTTGGATAACCTGCTCCGCCGCGTCCCCTCGGACGACCTGGACCTGATGCTTACGGCGATCAACGTGCAGCGCGAGGTCGGCGGCAACCTGGCCGAGGTGTTGGACGCCATCAACTATACCATCCGCGAGCGCGTGCGGATCAAGGGCGAGATCCGCGCCCTCACCGCCCAGGGCCGCTACTCCGGCTACCTGATCAGCTTCCTGCCGGTCGCCCTCTCCGGCTTCATCTACCTGGTCAACCCATCCTTCATCATGAACCTCGTCACCGATCCCTGCGGCTGGATCATGATCGGCGCCGCTGTGCTCGGTATGGTCGCTGGCTTTCTGATCATCCGTAAGATCGTAAATATCGAAGTGTAGTTGTAACTGTTCACCCTCCCGCAGGTTCGGAAATGACCGGGCAACGAATCGGAGTGGCGATTGAAGTGCGAGTAGGCTGCAAATTGCGCCCAAACCTGCGGTAGGGTGAGCGGGTGTAGTTGCATATCCAGGGGTTGAGGACAGAAAAAATGGGACCGCTCGTGATCGTCACCATCGTGGGGGCAGCGCTGGGCGTGGTGCTGATCCTGGTCGGCCTGCGCTCTCCCGCCAAGCAGGATACGCTGGAGAGCCGCCTGGCCGAACTGGGAGCGATGGACCGCCCGCCTACACTGGAGGAGATCGAGCTCGCCATGCCCTTCAGCGAGCGGGTCATCCGCCCGATCCTGCGCAAGATCGCCGAGATCGTGACCCGCGCAGCGCCTGCCCAGAGCCTCGAGCGCACCCGCCGGAAGCTCGAACTGGCCTCGCTGTTGCACCGCATCGGCCCGGCGGAGTTCCTGGCCCTCCGCTACGTCCTGGCGGCGGTGATTGGCGGCGCGGCGCTGCTCGGCCTCAGCGCGCTCCCGATGGCCGGCTCCCAACGCGTCCTCCGCGTCTTGCTGATCCCCGTCCTCACCGCGCTGGGCTTCTTCCTGCCGGTGCTGTGGCTGGGTTCGCGGACCCGCGCCCGCCAGAAAGACATCCAACGCTCGCTGCCCGACGCGCTCGACCTGCTGACGATCTGCGTGGAAGCCGGGTTGGGCTTCGACGCGGCCATGGCCAAGGTGGCCGAGAAATGGGATAACGAGCTCAGCCGCGCCTTCTCCAAGGTCCTCCAGGAGATCCAGTTGGGCAAGATCCGCCGCGAAGCGCTGCGCAACATGGCTGATACGATGGAGGTGCAGGACGTCACGACCTTCATCGCGGCGGTGATCCAGGCCGACCAGTTGGGCGTCAGCATCGCCAAGGTGTTGCGCATCCAGTCGAACGAGATGCGCGTGCGGCGGCGGCTGCGCGCCGAGGAGCAGGCTCGCGCCGCCCCGGTCAAGCTGATGATCCCAATCGCCTTCCTGATCTTCCCCTCCCTGTTCATCGTGCTGCTGGGACCGTCGGCGATCATCCTGAAGAACAGCGCCCTGGCGGGTATGTTCTAGCCATCGTACCATCCGGCCTGCTGGGGAGTGCGAGATGCCTTCTCACGAGCCGCGCATTCTTCCATGGGAACTGCTCGTCGGCTCCGCACTGGATGTGCTGTTCCCCCCACGTTGCATCGTCTGTGGGCGGGTGGATGCCTGGCTGTGTCAGGGGTGCGTGCCCCGGTTGCCCTGGCTCCGCGGCCCGACCTGCTCGCGCTGTGGCACCCCGCTCGAACGGGCCGGCCTCTGCCCACGCTGTCGGGAAGCCCCGCTGCGGCTGATCCGTATCCACTCCCTGCTGCTGTTCGAGGGCCCGCTGCGCACCGCTATCCACCGCTTCAAATACCAGCACGGCTGGCCGCTGGCCCGTCCGCTGGGCGAGCTGATGGCCAACTACTGGCGCACCCATCCCCTGCCCGCCGATGTGCTCGTGCCGGTGCCGCTCCACCCCACCCGCTTCCTGCGCCGCGGCTACAACCAGTCGGCCCTGCTGGCCGGCGAGCTGGGAAAACGGGTGGGATTGCCACTCGACGAGAGCGCCCTGCAGCGGGTCCGCGCCACAGCCAGCCAGATGCGCTTGAAGGCCGAAGCGCGCCGCCGCAATGTCGCCGGCGCCTTCCGCTGCCCCGATGGACGGATGGAGGGCCGCCGCGTGGTGTTGATTGACGATGTCTGCACGACTGGCGCTACCCTGGAAGCCTGCGCCGATGCCCTCTACGCGGGCGGGGCCAGTGAGGTGCGCGCCATGACCCTGGCGCGAGCACCGTGAGACAATGACCAATGAACGTGACTGATCAGCTCACCCTCCCGCAGGTTCGCAAGTGACCGGGTAACGAATCGGAGTGGCCATATCAGTGCGATTCAGGCTGCACATTGGGCCCAAACCTGCGGGAGGGTAGGCAGTTACCAATGAACAATGTCCGAGGGGCGGTGTACGAGCCCGGCAATCTGTATGTCTGGCTGTGAGCTGTGGGCTGTGGACACTGGGGCCTCGGACCGATTCTTTGCGGAGGTGAGGCGGCATGGAAGTTCAACTGACCACTCGCAATCTGGAAATCACACCTCGTCTACAGGAGTATGTGGATCGGAAAGTCAACAAGCTCGATCGCTATCTGCCGGACATCGAGGAAGTGCGCGTCGAGTTGGCGGTGGAGAATACCCGCTCCAACGCTCACCGGCAGGTCGCCCAGGTGACCGTGCAGTTGCCCGGGGCGATCCTGCGTGCCGAGGAGCGCGGCGCCGATATGTTCGCGGCGATTGACAAAACGATGGACAAGATGCGCCGGCAGGCCTCCCGCTACAAGACGCGGCGACAGGACCGCCGGCAGCGCGGTGAAGCGGAGTTCGCGCCCGAAGAGGAGGGAGCACCGACCGAGATTGTCCGCGTGAAGCGCTTCGAGATGGCCCCGATGACGCCCCTGGAGGCCATCGAACAGATGGAACTCCTGGGACACCTGTTCTTCCTCTTCCTGAACGGCGAGGACGGGCGAATCAACCTGGTCTACCGCCGCAAGGATGGAGGCTACGGACTGATCATCCCGGAGGTGCGCTGACCTTCTCGGAACGATGCCCGTGCGCCGCCTCAACTGCGCGGCCTGGCGCCCCTGGTTCCCGCGCTGACCCGTTGGCGCCCTCTGCCAACGGCTCGCAACCGACCAGGGGCCCGCGCCGGGTGCGATGCGTCCCCTCGATGACCGTGACCAGGACGGACGAAGCAGACCCCATAACCCTCCTGCTGCTGGTCGGCGGCGAGGGAGACAGCCCGGTGGAACAGCCCATCCGCCAAGCCCGGCAGGCAGCGGCGCGCGACCTGCTGGAGACGCTGCTGGAGGCCGGCGTCGTCCAGCGGGCCGTCGTCGCCACCGACGACGCAGCCTGGGCCGCCGGCCTGCCCGCCGTGATTGACCTGGACACGCCCGACGAGCCGTTCCACTTCGGTCGCCGGCTGGCCGGGCTGATCCGCCGCTACGGGGTGCGGCGCGCACTGGTCGCTGGCGGCGGCTCCGCCCCCCTGATGCGGGCCGACGACTGGCGGCGCGCCCTGGCCGGGTTCGACGCGGGCACGCCCGCAGCGATCACCAACAACCTCCACTCCGCCGACTGGCTCGCTTTCCACCCGGCCGACGAGTGGCTGGCCGTGGTCGAGGCACAGGAGCGGGACAACGGCCTGGCCTGGGCATTGGCCCACCAGGCCGGACTGCCCACCACAGCGCTGCCCCCTTCCGCCGCTAGCCGCTTCGACCTGGACACCCCCGCCGACCTGCTCATCGCCCGCGCCCACCCCCGGCTGGCTCCCCACCTGCGCGCGGCGCTGGCCGGCCTGGACTGGCCTGCCGCGCCGGTCGAGGGCGTTCTGGAGGTGATGGCCCGCGAGGGGGGTCACCTGGCCGTGATCGGCCGCTCGTCCGCCGCCGCCTGGGCCGCCCTGGAAGCCGCCACCCGCTGCTGGGTGCGGCTGTTCGTCGAGGAACGTGGCATGATCGCCAGCGGTCGCCTGGCGCAGGGCCAGGTGCGCAGCCTGCTGGCCGACTTCCTGGAACAGAGCGGGCCGCCAGGGTTCTTCGCCGAGCTGGCCGCTCTGGCCGAGGCCGCCCTGCTGGACAACCGGGTCATCCTGGCCGCCCGGCGGCTCTGGCCACCCGCCGCCGACCGCTTCAACGCCGACCTGGGCCGCTGGGAGCAGGTCGAGGAACCATTCCTGCGCGACTTCTCCCGCGCCGCGAAGGAGGCGGGCATGCCGATCCTCATCGGCGGCCAGTCGGTCGTCAACGGGGGGCTGCTGGCGCTGCTGGAGGCGCTGGAGGCGCGTCGAAACAGGTGATGGCCACCGTGCTCTTCGTCTGCACCGGCAACCTGTGCCGCTCGCCGATGGCCGCCGCGCTGCTGCGTCAGCGGCTGGCCCAGGACCCCGCCCGGCAGGGCTGGCGGGTGCTCTCCGCCGGCATCTGGACCGAGGACGGGCGCCCGGCCAGCACGGCAGCGCTGGCGGCGCTGGCCGAGCGCGGCCTCGACCTCAGCGAACATCGCTCCTGCCAGATCACCGCCGAACAGGTCTGCCAGGCCGACCTGATCCTGGGCATGACCCCGCACCACGTCGAGGCGCTCCGGCTGGCCTTCCCCGAGGCCGCTGGGCGCATCTTCCTGCTGGCCGAGATGGCCGGCGAGTCCCACGGCGTGGCCGATCCGTACGGCCTCTCGGTGGCCGAGTATCGCGCCACCGCCGCCGAACTGGCCCGCCTCATCGCTGCCGGCTACCCCCGCATCGTCGCGCTGGCCAGCGGCCTCCCCGCCAACCCGCAGGACTGTTCCCCTGACGGCAACTGTGCTATAATCAACCCATGACATATCTACCTACCCCCTACCCTCCCACAGGTCAGAAAGTGGCTGGCGAGAGGGCAAGCAGCTCATTGCAGCGCACTCCAGTGAGAGGATTGCGCCCAAACCTGCGGGAGGGCAGGCAGTTACCTATGACCCCAGCACAGAGGGAAGAGCTATGATCGCCAGGAAAGGCAACGAGCCAGAAGCGGAGCGCGCCGAGGCTTACAATCAGGAAGGGTTGCAAGCCTACGCCGACTGGAACATCGAGAAGGCGGTGGACCGCCTGCACGCCGCCATCCGTCTCAACCCCGATCAGTCGGACTACCACCTCAACCTGGCCAAGGCTCTTGCCCGCGCCGGGGATTTCGACCAGGCCCTGCGCGCCCTGGCGGAGTTCATCCGCCTGGAACCGCAATCGGAGGTCGCCGAGCGCTTCGTGCAATTGTTCGCCTCTGGCCTGGACGAGGTTGAGACGACCCTCACCGAGAAGATGACCCAGGCGGCGATGCCCATCGAGCTGATCGGCGCGGCGATGCAGATGTGGCTGGAATACCGCATCGCCGTGGGCCGCGAACCGTTGATTGTGCGCAAGCCGGAGACCTGGGCTGCCGGCCTGGACTACACGGTGCGCAAGGTCAACCTGCGCCAGGTCACGCAGAAGGAGATCGGTGCCCTCTACGGCGTCAGCGGCCCCACCCTGCGCGACCGCTTTGAGAGCCTGGTCGCCGCCTTGGATGTGATGCCCTGCGACTACCGCTACTTCGTCGGCGACCAGAACCCGCTGGACAAACTGGTCGAAGCGGCAGAGCTGCTGGAACAATTGGAAAACCGCTTCCGCGAGATGTGACTGACACGGATTACTGATTACTGACAACAGATTCCACGGGAAAAAACATACCTCCGCGTCTCCGCGTCTCCGCGTCTCCGCGTCACCGCGTCACCGCGTCTCCGCGTCTCCGCGTCCCCATTTAACACAACCGTAACCGCTTTGCAACCCCTCTCCGCGCCTTCCTGATGTATCCTGTAGGCAACACATCGCTCAGGAGGCCCGGAGTGCGACTCAGTCTGTCTGCCTGTCCTCCATTCTCTCTCTGGGCAGTGGTCGAATCCCACGGCTGGGCGCGGCTGCCGCCGTTCGCCGCCGATCCCAGTGTCGGCGTACTCACCCGCGTCGAACGGCTGGAGTCGGCCCGCGTCGTCGAACTCGTCATCCGGGAAACCGTGGAGGGGGTCGCCGTCGCGGTGCGCGACCCGCTGACCGGCCCGGAACGAGAAGAGATCGCCCGCAAAGTCTGGTGGATGCTGGGACTGGGGGAAAACCTCAGCCCCTTCTATGCGCTGGTCCGCCAGGAACCCCGGCTGGCCCACGTCGAACGGCGCGCCCTGGGGCGCATGCTCCGTTCGCCGACGGTTTTCGAGGACCTGGTCAAAACGCTGCTCACCACCAATATCACCTGGGCCGGCACCACGCGCATGGTCATGGCACTGGTCTCCCACTACGGCGATCCGCTGCCGACCGATCCCTCGCGGAACGCCTTCCCCACCCCGACCCAGCTCGCTGCGGCCAGCGTCGAAGACCTGCGCGCCTGCGGCCTGGGCTACCGCGCCCCGCTCGTCGCCGACATCGCCCGCCGCGTCGCCGCCGGCGAACTGCCCCTCGAGGAGCTCAAGGACGGCCACCGCTCCAGCGCCGAGGTCTGCGCCATCCTCCGCCAGGTCCAGGGCATCGGCGAATACGGCGCCTCCCTGCTGGCCCTGCTCACCGGCCACTATGACTGCCTGCCGGTGGATACGTGGGCGCTCAAGCTGGTCTCCCGTGAATGGTACGCCGGCCAGTCGGTGGACCGTCGGGCGGTCGAGGCAGCGTTCGAGAAATGGGCCCCCTGGCAGGGGCTGGCCTATTGGTTCTGGGATTGGACCGCGCAGAAGGGCGAGTCGTGATGGACGAACTGCCGGTGCGGACCCACGGCGGCGCGCTCGCCGCCCTGCGCGAGAGCATCCAGGCCGTGCAGAAGGCGCTCCTGCGTCAGCCCTCCCTGCCCCCCGAACAACTCCTGGCCCGCCTCCACGAGTGGCAGCAATTGACCGCCGAACTGGCTAACGAGGAGGCCAACCGCCGGCGGCTGGCAACCCTCTACCAGGTCAGCCGAGCGATCAATTCCTCGCTCAACCTGACCGAGACGCTCGACCTGGTGATGGGGTCGCTGATCGAGCTGACCGGCGCCGAGCGTGGCTGCCTGATGCTGCTAGACGACGAAGGACGACTGACCATCCGCGCTGCCCGGCAGTTCGACCACCACACCGTCGCTGCCGCCGACCTGGCGATCAGCCACACCGTCGTCCAGGAGGCGATCCGCCAGGGCGGCTCGGTGCTGACCACCAACGCCCAGCACGACCCCCGCTTCTCCGCCCAAGAGAGCGTCGTCGCCTACCAACTGCGCTCCATCGTCTGCGTCCCCCTCCACGCCCGCCAGCAGGTGATCGGCGCGATCTATCTGGACAACCGGATCCGCGAAGGAGTCTTCTCCGAGGCCGACCTGCCGATGCTCAAGGCGTTCGCCAGCCAGGCCGCCGTCGCGATCGAGAACGCCCGTCTCCACACGATGACCGACCAGGCCCTCTCCGAACGGCTGGAGGAGCTGACCATCCTGCAACAGATGGATCG
>DAOTYW010000117.1:0-1986 GCA_034434755.1 Anaerolineae bacterium
TACAAGTTCCACAACGTGGCTCGCCAGGGCGTGGACAAGTGCCGCCAGGCCGTCCGAGGCAATGTGGAAAACGAGCTGGAGAAGGTCTTCCACAAGTACCACCACCGCGCCGACAATTACATCCTCATCACCAACGTGCCCTATGCTGCCACGCCGGGCTCGGCAGCGCGCCGATGGCTGGACGGCGTGGCCAAGAAGTACGCCGCTGACGGCCTGCAGCGCGTTGATCTGTGGGATCTGGACAAGCTCAATAGCCTGTTGGACGTGCACCGTGACCTGGCCGACCACTACTTCGGTGGCGGCCTCTCCGTCCACGACTACCTGGCCGCCGTGGACGAATACTGCCGCAAGTTCCCCTACCTCAGCCTGCACACCCTGATTGGCGGTGCCCCACCCCTGGGCGAGACCTACGTCCGCCTGCAAGCCCAACCCCGGCCCAAAGAACGCCGCCCGCCCGAGGGCTCTGAGGCGGAGAAAGGCGAACCCGACGAGCGCGACCTGCGCCCGGAGCCGCCGGTGTTCGTCGAGCAGGCGCTGGGCGAGCACACCCGTCTGGTCATCCTGGGCGAGGCGGGCGCGGGCAAATCCACCCTGCTGCGCCACCTGGCCGAACGCGCCTGGGTAGAGCCGGCCGGCATCGGCCTGGATGGCCCTCACCTGCCCGTACTGGTCCCGCTGCGGCGGGTGGCCGCCGCGGACGGCGCGCTCCCCGCCCGCCTGCGCCAGGCCCTCTCCGCCGAACTCCCATTGGCGCAGGACCTGCCCGCTGACTTCTTCACCGCCTGGCCGTCGCAGACCGGCGCGCGCTGGCTGATCCTGCTGGACGGCCTGGACGAGGTGCCGGCCAACGAGCGCCGCGCGGTGGCTAACCTGGTAGAGGGCTGGGCGCGGCAGGCCAAAGGACACCGCGTGGTCATCACCTCGCGGACGGCGGGGTACGAGGCGCTGGACGCGGAGGCGTTCCGCCATTACACCCTGCTGCCCTTTGACTCTAAACAGGTGGGCGGCTTCGCCGCGAAGTGGTTCAAGGACGACGCGGCGAAGTTCCAGGCGGAGCTGGACCGGGTGCGCGTGGGCGCGCTGGCGGGCACGCCGCTGCTGCTGACCATCGCCGCCGCGGTGTACTGGCGCTGGCACAAGCTGCCACCCCGCCGCTCCGAGCTGTACAGGCAGTTCGTGGACATCCTGCTGGAGGAGGATGAAAAGCGGCCCGAGGTGCGCGCGGCGTATGGCGACCTGCTGGCCTACCGCCGCCCCATCCTGGAGCGCATCGCCCTGTGGTGTCAGGAAGAGCTGGGCGGCGGGCTGATGCCGGAGCGGGACTTCGCGGCGCAGGTGGCGCGCATTCTGCAGGACGAGATGGGGCTGCGTCCCTTCGAGGTCGAAGCGCAGGCGAAACGACGCTACGGGCAGGTGGTGCGCGAGCGCGGCGGCCTGCTCGTGCGGCGTGGCGATGCGCTGGACTTCATCCATCCCACTTTCCGCGAGTACCTGGCCGCGTGCGCACTGCGACACCGGGCCGAGGTGGAAGAGGTAATTCGCACACGTTGGGCCGACGACGCCTGGCGGGAGGTAGTGCTTTTCCTGCTTTGCCTGCTGAGCGACGAGGGGGAAGACGTGAGCGGGCCGGTGCAGCACATCCTGAAGCGCGGTGAAGAGGGCTTGTACTTCGCCGCCGCCTGCCTGGCCGACCAGGTGGCGGTGGACAAGGGATTGAGTGACCGCATCGTGGATGACCTGTTGCAAGCAGCGCGGAGTGGGGGGTGGGGGGCAGTTACAGCATTGGGGGAACTGCGAGGGAACAAGCGCGTGGCGGCAGGGTTGCTGGCCCTGGCCCGCGACGAGAAGGTGGATGAGTGGGTGCGCGAGGCAGCCGCCGTCGCGCTGGGCAAACTGGGGCGGGTAGAGGAAGCCGCTCCCATCCTGCTGGCCCTGGCCCGCGACGAGAAGGTGGATGAGTGGGTGCGCGAGGCAGCCGCCGTCGTG
>DAOTYW010000118.1:0-13623 GCA_034434755.1 Anaerolineae bacterium
GGAGGACAGCGTGGCCGGTGCCGCGCTGCGGCACCTGTTCGACATAGAGCGCCGCCTCGCCCACCGTCCGCCGTACCGCTTCCGCGCCGTAGCCGACGACCAGCACCGGCGGGAAGTCGGTCAGTGCGCGGGCGACGTCCACGGTGTAGAGGATCATCGGCCGTCCGGCCAGTGGATGGAGCACCTTCGGCACCTGCGAGCGCATACGGGTGCCCTGCCCTGCCGCCAGAATGATGAACCCCAGAGTCACGTCCGCCTCCTCTGTAGAACGTCCTTTCATTATACCATTCAGGCTTGCAGGTGCAAGCAACAGACCACAGCCCACGGAGCACTGGCAACAGTGGTTCGTGGGCCGTGGTCTGTGGTCTCTGCTCAGCTATCGGCGCTGACGGCCCGCAGGTATAGGCTGAGGCGCACGGGTGAGGTCAATCGTTCCTCAGCACCAGCGGCAGGTAAGTTGGCGCGGCCATTTCGTAGGCGCCGAGGTCGTGCCCCGTCCCCTGGGGACGGGGCAGGCCGTTGTATGAAGTGGAAACGCGAGCGTTGCCCACGTCTATACACGGCGAACCAAGCTGCAGAGCGTACACGTCCGCGGCAGGGTCAAAGAAAAGCGGGTCTTGCTGGATGTAGAACTCACAGGGAGACACGTTACAGTTACCCAATCCATTGCCCCACACGTCGTTTCGCCAGTGGGTCAGGCTCCACACGCCGGACAGGTACAGGCCGTAGTCCGTATTGGAGACGACAACGGTGTTATCCAGCTTCAGGGAAGCGTCATGGAGATACAAACCGGACCCCCTGTTGTGCGCAATGGTGTTGTTGTAGGCCACAATGTGATCGTCCATGGAGTACTCCAGATACACACCATGGCCAAAGTTACGCACGATCACGTTATTGGTGAGCGTGATACGGTCGCTGTATAGGACGAGGATGGCTCCTCCAAACAAGACACTGTTGTAAGCAACCCAGTTACCTTCCACCAGGGCGTGAGAGGTTGCCGGGTCGTTGTTAATTTCGATGGCGCCTCCTGCATGGCTCCACGTCTGTACTGTGTTCCCCACGATCCAGTTGCGCAGGATTTGCACGTCATCCCCCTCCCCGACGTAGATTCCACCGCCGCCACCAGCGTTCTCGACCACGGTGTTGTTCTGAATCCTGTTGCCCTCCAGCGTCACCGTGGTCACGCTCTCCAGAGCCACCCCCCCGCCTTGAGCCGGGAGAACTCCGGTCGCTGTGTTGCTCAGGATATCGTTGTACTGGATGTTTGCCGAGGCCCAGTAGACGTAAATGCCCCCACCGCCTACCCAGTTGCCCGTAGAGGTATAGGCACGATTGGCCCGGATCGTGTTGCTGACAATCGTCGCATGGGCATTGTTTTCTACCGAAACGCCGCCTCCGAAGCGGCCCGTGTTGCTGAGAATATCATTTGCCTCGATAGTCGCCCGAGTACCGCTGCCGGTGACCAGGATGCCACCACCGTTACGGTAGGTCAAGGGAAGCGCGGTATTGCTGTAGATGGTGTTATGATGAACGTGCGGATTGCTGCCGCCCTCCACATAGATGCCTCGGCTGTTGAAAGCGATGGTGTTGGAAAAGAGGTCGGGCGCGGAGCCGTGGGCCAGGTGGATGCCGTAAAAGCCATTGCCCAGCGGCTGCCCGTCTATGGCAAGGCCCATGCGGTTATCGTGGATAGCCGTGCTCCCGTCAACCCCGTCCACGGCCACACCGCTCCAGTCATTGTCGGCGACCAGGTTGTATGAGATGGTGTTGCCGTTGGCATACCAGATGTTAATGCCATGCCAGTGGTTGCTCCAGTCAGTGGAGCCAAATGGTTCGGCGGTACCTTCGGGGTTGCTGCCGACATAGCAGCCTTCCACCACATTGCCTGTCGTCGTTGTCCCTTCGATCCGCACGCCGTTCTGGCCATTGGCGGAGATGACCAGGCGCTGATGGAATCCTGTTCCACCGATATGGTTGCCCTGTGCACCGCCATATAGATGGACACCGTGGTAGCCGAAACTCTTGATCACCAGGCCATAGACAGCGCAGTTGGAGGCGGTGATCCGCAGGCCACTGAAAGCGCGGCCTTCGCCGTCCAGCCACACGGCGGGGTAGCCCCCCAGGCCACCACCCACCATCCACCATTCGCTGCCGTCTATCACCGTCTCGTTATCGGTGATCGCCGGCAGCGCTGTGGTCGGTGCGATGAGCCACGGCCCGCCGAAGCGGATCGTCTGCGCACCGGAGCAGGTGTTGGCCTCCTCGATGGCCGCGCGCAGGGTGCATACGTCGCCGGATGTGCGGCACTGACAATCACCGGGGGCGGCATCTGAGGCGTCTGCGGTGCTGTCTACGGTGAAGGTTTCGCCGCCGGCTGCCCTCGCCGGTCCGTTCCCAGCCAGCAGGCCCAACGCCAGCGCCAGGAGCAGTCCGGCCAGCCCGATGCTCAACAACAAGAACTTCCCCTTCATGGCCCACCTCCCATTCTAGGTCAAATCCCGGCAATACTCTCCCTGGTCATGTAGCACAACTCTCCCAGGATTGTCAAGAGGGATTTTGGTAGCGAGCGCCGACAATTGGGCGGAAATGGCCAGCGGGGGGACGCTGCGGGGTGCGGGGATATGGGCCAACAGCAGCGGGGGGACGCTGCGGGACGCGGGGATATGGGCCAACAGCAGCGACTGGACCGGCACGGCCATCACCGGCACGGTCAACCTGTGGGGCGATCCGCACGGAACACGCCACACGTTTCACGTTTCACGTTTCACGTTTCACGTTTCACGTTGCGCGTTTCACGTTGCGCGTGGAGCGTGATGCGTGAACCGTGAGGGGGTGGGATGCACAAGGTAGACTGGATCATCGGCCAGGTGTTCTTCTGGATTCTCATCGTCGCCATCGTCCTGACCGGGCTGGTCGGCGTGCGGCGGGCGGGGGCGGTGCTGGCCGCGCAGCAGGCGGCGCTGGTCGGCGGACGGTCGTCGGCGGGAGCACAGTGGGGGCTGGCCCAGGCCGGGAGCGACCTGTCCGCCTGGTGGGGCCTTTCGCCCGCCGAGGTTGGGCAGGCGGTGACGATCCAGGAGGACGCGGAGCGGCAATCGCTGCGGGTGCGCATCCAGGGCGCGATGCCGACGCTGTTCGGCGGCTCGGCGACCCTCGGCGCAGGGTCGTTCCAGCGGATGGAGCGGTTCACCGTCGGGCCGCCGTGAGCAGGAAGTTCCAGGTTCCAGGTTTCAGGTTCCAGGTTTCAAGGTTCCAGGTTCTCCCGATCTGCAACCTGTAACCTGGAACCTGAAACCTGGAACTACCGTGGAGGTGAGGACGTGGAAGACCTCGTGCCACTCATGGTCGTCGTGCTGATCCTGGCGATGCTCTTGGGCCTGGTGCTGTTCGTCGGGCAGGTGCAACCGGCCAAGGTGCTGGTGGCGGCGACGGCCCGCAACTGCGCCCGCGCCGGGGTGGAGACGTTGCAGGCCGGGAGGGGACTGGAGCAGGCGACGACGACCGCCATCGAGACCGCCCTGGCGACCACCTTCCTCGACCCTGCTGGGCTGTCCGTGCGGGCTTACGCCGAGACCACCTGGGGCCGTGGGCGGGTGTTCGTCTGCGAGACCGGCTACGCCGTGCGCACCGACCACCTGCCCATGGTCTCCTGGTTCTATCCGCATGGCTACGTCGCGCTGCGGGCGCGGGTCGCGTTGAGCATCGAGCCGTACATGTCGAGGTGGGGGGAGTAACATCGGAGAGAGAATGGTCGCCTTGTGGAAGCGTTCCCTTGTCCGTGCTCTCAACCTGCCGCTGGCCTGGTCGTCGCGGTTGTTCCGTGTTGCGCTGGTGATCGCCGGTCTGTATGCGCTGTGCCGCCTGGTGATCCATCTGCTCCTGATGGCGGGCCTGGTCGCGCCGGACGTGCCGATCCTCAGCGATCTGCACATCTACCTGGACGCGGCAGCGCGCCTCCGGGCGCAGGAGGAGCTGTACTGTGTCGCCGATCCCGAATGCCTGGCCAACCCGGAAATGGTCTGGTCGGTCTATCCCTACAGCCCGGCCTTCGCCCTCGCCCTCGCGCCGCTGCTCGCGCTCCCGGCGGGCCTGCTGGCAGCGGGCAGCACGCTGTTGCACGTCGTGGTCTACGCCCTGCTCTACGCCGGTTGGTGGCGCATCTTCACCAGGACGGGGCTGGAACGGGCCAGGCAGACGCTGGCCTACACCCTCCCCCTCTGGCTGCTCTTCTCCGCCTTCTGGAGCGACCTGGGCTATGGCAACATCTACGTCGCCATGGCGCTGCTGGCGACGCTGCTGATCGAGGCCGTGCTGGAGGAACGCCTGGGGTGGGCTACGCTGTGGCTGGTGCTGATCCTGGCGCTCAAGCCGCACTGGGCCTTCGCCGCTGCCGTGCCGCTGCTGCTGGGCCGCTACCGCTTCTTCCTCAAGCTGGTCGGGCTGACCGTCCTGGGCTACGTCGCCCTGGCCGGGCTGACCATCCTCGCCGTCGGGCCGGACTACGGGCTGAACCAGTATGCCAACTACTATCGCTTCCTCGCCTGGCTGCCGTCGCACTATGCGTGGCGGCTGGCCCCCGACGCCCTGGGCTACAACCATTCGCTGCGGGCGCTCCTGCACTACGCCCTGGGCGCGGATGTGCAGGCGACGCGGACGGCGCTGGCGGCGCGGGTCGTCGTCCTGCTGCCGCTGCTGATGGTGACGGCCCGCCGGCTGACCCATCCGACGCGCAAGCCGGGGCGAGAGACGTCTGCCCTGACCCTCGACCTGGCCTTCGCCCTCTACGCGGGGGCCTGGCTGTGGCTGGACGTGGTGTGGGAGTGGTCGTTGGCCGTGGCCGTGTTCGCCTACCTGCTCTCGACGCTGGAGACGCGCGGGGAGCGCGGGCTGGCCTGGGCCGCGTTCCTCCCCTACGCGCTGCTGGACGTCTGGCGGCTGGCGGCGTTTGCACTTCTGGGGGATAGCACGCTGCTCCGGCAGAGGTTCTTCCTGATCCTGGCCGATGTGAGTGTGTATGTGCCACTGGTACTGTTGCTCCTTCTGACTTTCTATGGTCTCCTGGTGAGACGCCTGTGGCAGCGAGAATAGGGGAGCTGAGCAGTTACTGTCGCTGTATCCCTGACCTGACAAGGAGGCTGACATGCTGTTCGTCTGGAGTTTAGCAGGTAGCGTACCGATTCTGGTCATCGAGGACGAGTACGACCTGGCCCAAATCTACAGTTTTGCTTTGCAGATTGCCGGCCGGATCGTGGAGATTCAGCAAAACGGTCTGGCGGCCTGGCAACGTCTTCAACAGGTCGTTCCCGCTGCCGTGGTGCTCGATCTGCACCTGCCAGGGCTGGACGGACCGGAGATTTTCCGGCGGATGCGTCAGGACGGCAAGCTGCGCGACGTACCGGTGGTGATCGTCACAGCGGACCCTCCACTGGCGCAAGAGGTGTTTGCCGAAGCGCAGCGACTCGGCGCCATGCCGCCAGCAGGCATCTTCAGCAAGCCTCTGGAACTGGAACGTTTGATCCAGTGGGGACGGGGGCTGGGATGATTATGAGCAGGCTGATCCACCCGATCGCGGCCACCGACACCCATGACGCCCGCCGGCGAAGGCTGCTCAATATCCTCATCCTGGGCGTGGCTGGCGTGACCATGATCGGGATGCTCGGAGTGGCTGTGGTCGGTTGGTTGGGCCCGCCAACGGTGCGCGTGCGCATTGTGCTCCTGGCCGGCGGCTTGCTGGAGGCTGGATTGCTGGTCATCTACTGGCTCAATCGCCGTGCGGGAGTTGCCGCCGCTGTGATTTTCGTTGTCTTGCTGGTCGTCATCAACGCATTCACAGACGAGCCGGCGCAGGTGGCCGATGGGCGCAGCTTGTTCATCTTCGCTATCCCGATCCTCGTCTCCGCGGCCGTGCTGCCGCCGTGGGCCAGCTTCGTGACCGCTGGTGTGTGTAGCCTGGTCATCTTCGGTCTGGCTGAGTGGGTCACTCATACCACTCCCAACGTGGTGGCCGCGGCGGGATTTTTCGTCCTGGCTTTCGTCGCCTGGCTGACCGCCGCGAACCTGGAGCGGGCACTGGATCGCGAGATCGAACTGAGCCGGATGAAAAGTGAACTGATCTCGATGGCTTCGCACGAATTGCGCACACCCATTGCCGCGATTCAGGGTTATACAGAAAAAGCGCGTATTGTGCTCACCACCCTGCCCGGCGGTGACGCGCTGGCAGGGGATCTGCAGCGGGTGCTGTACAACTGCAAGCGGTTAGGGACGCTGGTCGAGGCGCTGCTGGCGCAGGCCCGCTTGCAGGGCGGGATGTTCACGCTGGACGAGGGGCCGGTGGTCGTCCGCGAGCTGGTCGGCGACCTGCTGACCTCGGTCGGGCTGGCCGCGCAGGACAAGGGACTGGCGCTGACCGTCCAGGTGGACGATGACGTGCCAGCGGTCATCGTCGCCGACCGCAAGGCGCTGTTGCAGGTGCTGGTCAACCTGGTGGACAACGCGATCAAGTTCACCGACCATGGCGGGGTGACCGTGCGCATCTCCCGACCCGACGCCGGGCACTGGGCGCTGGCGGTGACGGACACGGGGATCGGCATCCCCAAAGAAGCGCGGGAGTTGATCTTCGAGCCGTTCCGCACTGCTCATAATGTGATCGCACGCAGGCACCAGGGGGCGGGGCTGGGCCTGTCCATCGTCCGCGAGTTCGTGCGCGTGATGGGCGGGCGGATCGCCCTGGAGAGCGAGGAAGGACACGGCAGCACGTTCACCGTCACGCTGCCGCTGAGGGAGGGGGGATGAGGGGAGTTAGAGGGCTCAAGGTTTCAGGTTTCAAAGTTTCAGGTTTCGGGTTCTCCCGACCTGGAACCTGTAACCTGAAACCTGAAACAATCTTCAAATCTGAAACAGTCGTCCGCGAAGCGGGCCAGTCCTTCATCGTGATGCTGCTGGTCATCCTGCCAGTGCTGCTGCTGGTGCTGGGGATCACCTACGACCTGGGCAACGCAGCGGCGATGGTCACCATTGCCCAGAACGCGGCGGACCTGGCGGCGCAGGAGGCGGGGAAGATGGTGGACGTGAGCGGGTTTGCCTACAACCAGCAGATCGGCCTGCGCCCGGAGGCGGCGCTGGTTGCCCAGCAGGTGGCCGACGACCTGACCGGCGGCGCGTTCGTCGTGGACGGGGTCTACCTGCAGGGCGCGGTGGTGCGCGTGGAAGGGCGCGTCAGCGTGCGCACGCCGTTCTTGCACGCCTTCCTGGGCATCCCGCGGATCACCCGCCAGGTGTCCGCCACGGCGCAGGCGTTCTATGGGATCGAGAGACCGGGACAGTGAGGAAGTTTCAGGTTACAGGTTTCGAGTTGCCAACCTGAAACCTGAAACTCGAAACCTGAAATCACTCACCATCAACCAAAAGGAGGTCAACCGAGATGTTCGACTACAAGCCCACGTTCAAATCCTCGTCCACCCATCGCCCGTTGGCGCAGCGGCTGACGCCGCTGGCCTGGGTGCTCATCGCCAGCGGCGCGCTGCTGGTGGCGCTGGTCGTCGCCGGCCTGGTCGTCGGCCTGGCGGGCTGCAACCGCGACACGGCGTGGAATCCCACGCCGACGGCGACGCTTCCGGCCACTGCCGTTCCCGCCACCGAGGTCGCCGTCGCCTCGCCCACGCCGACCGCCGAGTGGTGGGCGGGGATGGTCACGCCGACCGTCGAAGCGGGCCCGCCGTTCCCCGCCTGGTGGAGCGAGCAGATGACCCAGGACGAGAACGGCGCCTGGTGGCCGCCGCAGGAGGTTATCCAGATGGTCGGTGACCATTACGCCCAGCGGCAGGCGGAGTACGACGCAGTCTACCTGTCCGCCGCCGAGGAGGGTCGTCCCCCCGACCTGGACGCGCTGCAGGCCATCGAGATGAGTTGGACGCTCAGCCCACTGGCCGACGGGATACCCGACTCCATCGAAGACCTGCGGGCCAACCGCGTCCAACCGATCATCGGTACCAACTGGCAAATCTGCGTCCCCCAGGCGCAGGAGTTCAGCGCCGATGGGCTGGAATGCACCCTCGGTTGGGTGTGTATGAACGGGACATACACCGTGTACAACCCGCTGACCGGGGAGACGCTCGGTGACCCTTATTCCGTGGAAAGCAGCGGGCTATCGCTCTACAGGATGCGCTATGACCCCACCGACGGCCGCTGGAAGCCCTATGAGTTCCTGGACTGGATTGCAGGAGAGCCTCAATGAACAGGCTGTGGGCATTGCTCGTCATCCCCGCCCTGCTGCTGGCGGTTGTCGCGGTCGTCAACGCTCAGCAGGGGATGTGTCCCCCGATCTGTCCCTGCGGATGTGTCTACGATCCCGTGCAGGGCCAGTACTGCTGCGCCGACTGCGGGGGCGGGGGCGGGGGCGGTGGGGAGTATCCGCCTCCACCGGTCGAGCCTCCCCCGCCCCAGCCTCCGCCTGGCTCGACCCCGCCGCCCGGCGGCGTCATTCCTCCCGTCCCCACCCCCACGCCCGACCCCAACCTCGACTGCTTCGACTGCTACCCGTGGGCCTTCTGCCCCGACCACCGCGCCCACGTCTGCTTCCTCGGTGCCGGCAACACCTACTACCTGATCAGCGTTGACTGTATGAGTTCCGAGCAGTGCAACGAGGAGGAACCGCCTCCGCGCGAGCCGCCGGTCGAACTGCCCTGCATCCCCACCTGGGACGGCGAGACCTTCTCCTGCGAAAGCACCCGCTGGGGCTACCTGATCAACGTCCGCGCCGCCGTCCCTCCCGCCCGCGTGCAGGTGCGCCCCTTCCCGCGCTGGATCGTCGGTATGGGCTGTCTCACCGACACGCCGTTCCAGTCCGGCCAGCCCGGTTCGCTGACCCTGCAGGACTACCCCCGCTACACCCCGCCGGAACTGTGCGCCCCCAACGGCCCCGGCTTCTCCGCTGGTTGCTGGTCGAACACCGTGGACTTCCCCCAGCGGCCCGAGGGCGCGGAGCCGCAGGCGGGCGACATCCGCAACTACCAGATCGGCCTGCGCTGGCGGCGCGTGCGCCTCGACCAGCCGCACGCCAACGACATCGGTGCCGTCCCGCCGGTCTGCTGGGACTTCGACGAGCGGGCCTGGAACATCGGCCAGGACTTCGGCTGCGGGCCGGTGCCGGCGGGCGAGTGCGGCAGCACGATGGTCACCCACGTCTACGAGACCTCGTCGTGGGGCAAGCCGACCAACGGCCCCAACTTCGTCTCGCTGCCCTGCGGCGACACCCCCTACTGCTGCGAGCAGGTGCCGGCGGTGTGGGACAACCCGGCCTACCAGGTGCGCGTCTACACGACCTGGGCCATCGAGTGGAAGACGACCTGGGAGCAGTACGAGGTGGTGGATGTGGAGTGGGAGGAGAGCTGTCGCTGCGAGGGCTGGGACTACTCCGGGCGGCCCGACTGGGAGCGTTGCGAGGAGACCCCGCCGGACAGTTGCACAGGCCCCAACCAGTACTGGCTGCGCCACGGGACGCCGGTCTATGAATGGGTGCAGCGGGAGACGCCGGGCGGATACCAGGGCTGGCACGCGGTGGACCTGCGGATGTTTCCCGATCAGGCGACCTGGTACTACCTTTCCTACGCGGTAATCACCACCGGCGCGGGGGCGTGGTGCAACTACGAGTACGCCGACCCCGAACCCGGCGACACGGTGCGCGTGCCGGTGATCGAGGTGCAGAGCGTGCTGGTGGACGACTGCGTCCTGAGCGGCACCTGCCCGCCGGGCTATCCGGGCAGCGGGCTGACGCCGCCCCCGACGCCGCCCCCCTCCGGCCCGCCGCCCATCGAGCCGACGCCCTGCCCGCCGGGCATCTGCCCGTGAATAGCGCTCCCCCCTTGTCTGGGGGGAGCAGATTGCTGCCATTGCCCCATCAGACAGCCATTGACAACGTTCCTCCCTCATGGTATAATCTTATTTCGTAGAAACCGGTAGAGTTTATTGTCCTGAACCGCCATCGCAGGAGGCCCTCGATGAAGACTGTGCTCGTGATCGGCGCCGGCGTCGGTGGCATCGCCTCGGCCGCCCGCCTGGCCCGCCGAGGCTACCGCGTCACGGTCCTGGAGAAGAACGATACCCCCGGCGGCCGCTGCAATAAGCTCCTCCAGGACAGCCACCGTTTCGACGTCGGCCCCAGCCTGTTCCTCATGCCCCTCACCTATGCCGAGACCTACACCGCCCTGGGCGAGCGCATGGAGGACCACCTCGACCTGCGGCGCATTGACCCTACCTACCGCGTCCGCTTCGAAGACGGCAGCGAACTGGCCCTGTCGGCCAACATCAACTGGATGCAGGAGCAGTTGGAGGCGCTCGAGCCGGGCGCGTTCGGCGGCCTGCTGCGCTACCTGGTCGAGGGCTACGACCACTTCCACCTCTCGCTAGACCGCTTCGTTGGGCGCAACTTCTACACGCCTTTCGACGAGTTCAACTTGGGCAACCTGCCCATGCTGTTCCAGTTGAAGGCGCTGAGCAAGCACTACGACAACGTCAGCCGCTATTTCCGCCATCCCAAGCTGCGCGCCGCCCTCAGCTTCCAGAACATGTACCTGGGCCTCAGCCCCTTCGACGCCCCGGCCACCTACTCGCTGCTCCAGTACACCGAGCTGGCCGACGGGGTCTGGTTCCCCATGGGCGGGATGTACCGCATCGTCGAGAGCCTGACCCGCATCGCCGAGGGGCACGGGGTGCGCTTCGTCTACAACGCGCCGGTCAGGCAGATCGAGTTGCAGGGCGACCGCGCCAGTGGTGTAGTACTGGAGGACGGCAGCCGCCTGTCAGCGGACATCGTCATCGCCAACGCCGACCTGCCCTATGTCTACGACCAGCTCCTGCCCGACCGCGCCGAGGCCCGCAGGATGATGGGCAAGCAGTTCACCTGCTCGACGATCATGTTCTACTGGGCTACCGACAAGGTCTATCCGCAGTTGGACCACCACAACGTCTTCCTCTCTAGCGACTATCGTGGCAGCTTCGAGAGCATCTTCAAGGGCTACACCCTGCCCGAACGGCCCAGTTTCTACATCCACGTGCCCAACCGCACCGACCCGGCCGCCGCGCCCCCCGGCGGCGACGATCTGATGGTGCTGGTGCCGGTCGGCTGCATGCAGGACGGCTACGAGCAGGACTACGAGTCGCTGCGCGAGCGCGCCCGCCAGACCGTGCTCACGCGCCTGGCCCGCGACGGCATCACCGACCTCACCGCGCACATCAAGAGCGAGGTCAGTTACATCCCGCCCGACTGGCAGCGCATGTTCAACCTGGCCCGTGGGGCGGCCTTTGGGCTGGGGCACAACTTCACCCAGGTGGGCTACCTGCGCCCCCGCAACCGTCACGCCCGCTACAAGAACCTCTACTTCTGCGGCGCCAGTACCCACCCCGGCACCGGCGTGCCGATCGTCCTCATCGGCGCCCGGTTGATCGAAGAGCGCATCCTGAAGGAGCAGCCGGCCTGACCCTGCGCACGGGCAGGCCACGGATGGACACGGATGCATACGGACGCGGGCAGGGGCGAAGCATCCGCCGCGCTCTGCGCGGAAAATGCCCCGCCCCTGCAGACGGCCGCCTGGGAAGCCGGGTTGCTGGCCTGGGCCTATGAGGGGCTGGAAAGTCGGTGGGACGGCCCGCCCGCGCCGGTCACCCGCGACCCTGCCCTGCTCCGCTGGTCGTACCAGCGCTGCGAGGAGATCACCCAGGCCCACAGCCGTACCTTCTACACCGCCTCGGCCCTTCTGCCCACGACCATCCGCCGTTCGGTGCGCGCCCTCTACGCCTTCTGTCGCGTCAGCGACGACCTGGTGGATCGCTACCGGGGCAGCTCCCTCGCTGTCCTGGAGGCCTGGCGGGAACGCGCCCTGGCCCCATGCCCATCAGAGAACGACCCGGTGGTCCTGGCCTGGGCCGACACGCGGGCTCGCTTCCGCATCCCGTCCTGCTACGCCGGGCAACTGATCGACGGAGTGGCCCAGGACCTGGTCCAGACACGCTATGCCACCTTCCCCGAATTAGCCGCCTACGCCTATCGGGTCGCCTCCACCGTCGGGCTGATGGCGATGCACATCGTCGGCTTCAGCGGGCCGGAGGCGATTCCCTATGCTGTCCGCCTGGGCCTTGCCCTCCAGTTGACCAACATCCTGCGCGACGTGGGCGAGGACTGGCGCGCCGGACGGCTCTACCTGCCGCTGGATGAGCTGGCCGCGTTCGGTCTCACGGAAGCGGACGTGGCCGCCGGGCGCATGGACGAACGCTGGCACGCTTTCCTCTGCTTCCAGATCGAGCGAGTGCAGAGCTTTTACCTCAGCTCTCTGCCGGGCATCGCCTTCCTCGCGCCGGCGGGACGGTTCGCCATCGCCGCCGCCGCCGAGCTCTACTGGGCGATCCTGGGCGACATCCTGACCCACGGCGGCAACGTCTTCGAGCGGCGCGCCTACGTCGGCCAGTGGGACAAGCTGCGCCGCCTGCCGGGCATCTGGTGGCGCACCAAGACGCTGGCCTACCGGCCGCTGATCAACACTCGCCGGTGACTCCTGGGCACCCTCCCGCAGGTTCGGAACCTGCGGGAGGATCGGACTGGGGACAAAGGGGCAATGCTGCGGCGCGAAGCAGTCGGGGCGACGTGGGATGACCTGCGCGGATGGCCCGCCGCGCTCCTCCTGGCCTGGTTGCTGACCATGCTCTCCATGCCCCTGACCAACCTGCTGTGGGGCGACCGGGCGCTCCTCCCCACCATCGTCCTCACCGTCCTGCTCCAGGCCGGTGCGGGAATGGCGCTGCTGGCGCGGGCCTGGGGACTTTGCCGCACCGTCCTCGCCGCCGCGGTCGCCCTCGTCCTCACCTGGGGATTGGAAGCGGTCGGTTCGGCCACCGGCTTCCCCTTCGGCGCCTACCACTACACCGAGCGCCTCCAGCCGCAACTGGCCCACGTCCCCCTGCTGATCCCCCTGGCCTGGCTGATGATGCTGCCCCCGGCCTGGGCGGTGGGACAGCGGCTGAGCCGGGGGCGCTCCAGGCTGGTGTTCGTCGTCCTCAGCGCCCTGGCCTTCACCGCCTGGGACCTGTGCCTCGACCCGCAGATGGTGCGCTGGGGACTGTGGGTCTGGGAGCAGCCGGGCGGCTACTTCGGCATCCCGTGGGTCAACTACCTGGGCTGGCTGCTCGGCGCGGCACTGGTGACGGCGGCAGCGCGCCCGCGCGACCTGCCGGAGCGACCGCTGCTGCTGCTCTACGGGCTGACCTGGCTGCTGGAGTCGGTCGGGCTGGTGCTCTTCTGGGGCCTGCCCGGCCCGGCGCTGTGCGGGTTCGTCGGCATGGGCGTCTTCGTGTTACTGGTGGTGCGGACATGACCTACTTCGGTTTCCTGGCCCGTTTCCTGCTCCCGCCGCTTGCCCTGGTCGGCCTGCTCACGCTGTCTGACCTGGCTCGCCGGCGACCGTTCCCGCCGGCCCTGCGCGGTGGATCGCCATGGCTCATCCTCCTGGTCCACGTCGTCGTGGCCCTCATCTACACTACCCCGTGGGACAACTACCTGGTCGCCACCGGCGTCTGGTTCTACGACCCCGCCCTGGTGACCGGCGTGACCCTGGGTTGGGTGCCCATCGAGGAATA
>DAOTYW010000119.1:0-6440 GCA_034434755.1 Anaerolineae bacterium
AGCTTCTCGTGGAGGTTCGCCGCGTTGCGCCGCGCCAGTTCCGGCACCGTATCCACCCCGGCAGCCTCCAGCAGGTCGGCGTACTCCTCACCGACGCCCTTGATCCGGAACAGGTCGGCGCGGTTGACCCAGCGCAGGATCAGCGTATCGCTGATGCCGGTCTTCTCAGCGATCTCCCTGCGCCCCCTGGCCGACGCGCCCATCTCCAGCAACGCCTCGGTCGTCTTGATGCCGATCTCACCCAACTTCTGGGCGTAGGCCTCACCAATACCCTCGATAGCCGTAATCGTTGCCACAGTCAACCTCCCTTATCCTATCCTTTCTCCACCTACATCCTTGCCCACTTGCCCACTTGCCCACTTGCCCACTTGCCCACTTGCCCACTTGCCCACTTGCCCACTTGCCCACTTGCCCACTTTCCCACTTGCCCACTTGCCCACTTGCCCACTTGCATACTTTCTCACCCCCCGCCCGTCTCTCGCGCCGCGACGTACTTCATCCCTCCCACCTGGCGGATCATCCCCTTCAGCTCCATCAGCGCCAGGGTGCTGGTCACCTGAGCGATCGGCAGCCCGGCTGCGCGGCCCAGCTCATCCACGTGAACCGGTCCCGCTTCCAGGTGCGACAGAAGCGTCGCCTCGATCTCGCTAGCCGGCAACACCTCCCGCGCCTGGGACTGCTCGGCGGCCATGGACAGGTTCAGCTCGCGCAGGATATCGGCGGTTTCCAGCACCACCTTCGCCCCGTCCTGGATCAGCCGGTTGGTGCCGCCGGACGCGGCAGCGAAGATCGGTCCGGGCACGGCGAAGACATCCCGTCCCTGCTCGGCGGCGTAATCGGCGGTGATCAGCGCGCCGCTGCCCCGTCCGGCCTCGGTGATCAGCACCCCCAGGCTGAGGCCGCTAATGAGCCGGTTGCGCGGCGGGAAGTTGCCCGCCTCCGGCGGCGTCCCCAGCGGGTACTCGCTGATCAGCGCCCCGTGGGCGGCGATCTGGCGGGCCAGCTCGCGATGTTCGGGCGGGTAGACCTGATCCACCCCGCAGCCCAGCACGGCCAGCGTGCGTCCGCCGGCCTCCAGCGCCGCCCGGTGCGCCACCCCGTCGATGCCGCGGGCCAGCCCGCTGACGACAGTGATGCCGCTGCGGGCCAGCTCGCTCGCCAGGCGGTGGGTCACCTCGCGCCCGTAGGCGCTGGCCCGGCGGGTACCGACCACCGCCACAGCCCAGGCGTCCTCCGGCTCCAGGCGCCCACGGACGTAGAGCACCGGCGGGGGGGCCGGGATCTCCCGCAGCAGTTGCGGGTAGTCCGCCGACTCCCAGGTGAACACCCGCACCCCGGCGGCGGCGATCTTCCGCAGCTCATCCTCCAGGTCCACGCGGGCGCGCGTCTCGCGCAGGTTGTCCAGCGAGCGGCGGTCCAGGCCGGCGGCGACCAGCGCGTCGGCGGAGGCGTGCCAGGCCCGCCCAATGTCGCCAAAGGCATCCAGCAGGCCGCGCAGGCGGGCCGGACCGATACCCTGTACCAGGTTGAATGCAATGTAGTAGCGCAGTGAATCCATCAACCAGGCTCCTCTCCAGTCGCGAGCCTCGCCAGTTGTGCAGAAGCCGACCACAGATTACACAGATTTCACAGACTACACGGAGTGCGCAGATGCCAATCTGTGGAACTGTGAGATCTGTGGTTCTTAAGGTTCACTCATCCAGCAGACCGGGCAATGGGCTGACCACCATCCGCCGCGCTGGCACGTCCAACTCCCGCACCACATCCTCGATTGCCGGGAGCAGCACCTCCCCGCGCGGCCCGTGGACGACGTAGACATCGTTCGCGCCGGTCTCCAGGACCTCCACCACGCGGCCCAGCGACTCACCGTGATCGGTGACGACCTCGATCCCGATCAGTTGGAAGGTGTAGTATTCCCCTTCCTCCAGTGGGACAGCGTCTTCGATGGGGATCTGCACCCATTGGCCGCGCAGCGCCTCGGCGGCGTCGCGGTCGTCGCAGCCGGCCAGCTTGACCAGCGCCGCGCCCTGTTGCAGGCGCACGCGCTCCACCCGGTAGGGTTTCTCATCGTCACCCAGGTAGAAAACGGGGTGCAGGGGAAGCCGTTCGGGGTAATCGGTCAGCAGGGCCAGGCGCAGTTCGCCGCGCACGCCGTGCGGACGTAGCACGCGGCCGATCACTAACCGGTAGGGCTCAGTGGGCCGAGGCGGCGGCGCTGAGCCCTCGCGGTTTCCCTTACCTGCCCTCTCCGGGCCAGTCATCCGTCGAAAGGCTGCGAGCGCAGGGTGTCCCCCCGCCCTTGCCCGACTAGACGATCTCCAGGTTGACGCGCTTGCCCTGCTTGGCCGCCATCACCCGCAACAGCGCTCGAATGGCATTCGCCGTCCGCCCGCCCTTCCCGATCACCCGCCCCATGTCCTCTGGGGCGACACGCAGTTCCAAGATCAGCGAGGTCTCCCCCTCGATCTCGGAAACGTGGATCTGCTCCGGCCGGTCGGCCAGAGCCTTGGCGATGTACTCGACCAGGTCCTTCATCTCGGCCATGGTTGGTTGTCCTCCTCAGGTAGCTGATGACTGACGATGCGGATGCGACCTGGACGTCCCCTCAGTCGCGTTCGACGTCCTCCTCCACCGGACGGGCAGGCCGTCGGTCGAGGAGGTCGGCTGGAATCAGGCGCCCGCCTCCGCCCCCGCCGTTCCAGACTCTGTGCCCGTCTTCATCTGGGCGAAGCGCTCCATCATCCCATACTTCTCCAGCAACCGGACGACCGCTTCGCTGGGTTGGGCGCCGACGCTCAACCAGTACAGCGCCCGTTCCCCATCCAACTCCACCGTTTCCGGTTCGGTGCGGGGATTGTAGAAGCCGATCTTCTCGATACAGCGCCCGCCGCGGGGCGAACGCGCATCCATAACCACGATGCGGTAGCTGGGTTGTCGCTTCGCACCGATTCGGCTCAGTCTGATTCTGACCATGCTCCTCCTGATGATTCGGGAATGTCTAGCCAAACAGATTGAAAAGACCACGCCGTCCGTGCGTCGGGCGTCCGATCTGCTTCATCATCCGTTGCATCTGACGGAACTGACTAAGGAGGAGATTGACCTCCTGTACCTCCGTACCGCTGCCTCGCGCCACGCGCCGCTTCCGACTGCCGTTCATCAAGCGTGGGTTTTGCCGTTCTGCCGGCGTCATCGAGAGGACGATCGCCTCCCAGCGACGCAACTGTCGTTCCGCCTCGCGGGAATCCACCGCCCCGGCCAGCCGGCCCGCCCCCGGCACCATGGCCAGGATCTGATCCACCGAGCCCACCTTGCGCATCTGGCGGAGCTGTTCCAGGAAGTCCTCCAGGTCGAACTCGGCGCGGCGGATCTTCTCTTCCAGCTTGCGCGCCTGCTCCTGGTCGAAGGCCGCCTCCGCCCGTTCGATCAGCGTCAGCACGTCGCCCATCCCTAGAATGCGCGAGGCCAGCCGGTCGGGATGGAACAGCTCCAGCCCGTCGGCCTTCTCGCCGACGCCGAGGAACTTGATCGGCACGCCGGTGACGGCGCGCATGCTGATCGCCGCCCCACCCCGCGCGTCGCCGTCCACCTTGGTCAGGATCAGCCCGCTGAGGCGCAAGCGCTGGTGGAAACCCTCGGCGATGTGCACCGCTTCCTGGCCGGTCATCGCGTCGGCCACCAGCAGCACCTCGACCGGTTGGACGCGGCGGACGATGGCCTCCAATTCGGCCATCATCCCCTCGTCAATCTGCAGCCGGCCGGCGGTATCCAGCACCACCGTGTCGTACCCGCGGCGACGGGCCTCCTGCACGCTGCGGGCGCAGATGTCCGGCGGGTCGGCCTGTGTTCCCTCGCTGTAGACGGGGAGCTGCAACTGTCGCCCCAACACTTCCAACTGCGTCACCGCCGCCGGGCGGTAGGTGTCCGCCGCGACCATCAACGGCAAGTGGCCGGTCGCCTTCAGGTAACGGGCCAGCTTGGCCACCGTTGTGGTCTTGCCCGACCCCTGCAGGCCGACCAGCATCAGTACGTACGGCGCCGCCCCCTTGAACTCCAGGCGGCCCGGCTCGCCGAGCGTGGCAACCAGCTCCTCGTGGACGATCTTGATCACCTGCTGCGCAGGGCTGAGCGCCCGCGCTACCTCCGCGCCGACGGCCCGCTCGCGCACGCGGGCGGTGAAGTCCTTGACGACTTTGTAATGTACGTCCGCCTCCAGCAGGGCCATGCGAATCTCCCGCAGCACCTCGTTCACGTCCGACTCGCGGAGCACACCCTGCTTGCGCAATCGGCGGAAGACGTCCTGCAGTCGCTCGCTGAGATTCTCGAACATCGGCTCCGTTTGGATGCGGGATCGTTTCTATCGGGCATTATAATGTACGTGGGGGGATTCGTCAAGCGAAGCGAGGACACGGAGACAGAGGCGACGACGCGGTCCGCGACCGGCGATCTTGTGAGCAGGTCACCGGCCTGACCCGGGACGAGGTTCTCGCCGCGCTGCAGAGCGGGCAGACCTTCGCCGACATCGCCGAGGCACAGGGCGTGGACGCGCACAGGATCAATCCTGCGCCACTTCCTATTCGACGGGCGTCAGGAAAACGTCAGGAGTTCACCCGTCCTGCCGCAGGCCGTGGCCTCTGCAGTGCGTTGCATCAACTTGCCATCTATGGTATATTGTCCAGTAACTGCCTACCGTCCGCGGCGCCGAGCCCTCACCCCTCCCCCCTACCCCCCGCCCCTCTCCCGCCCGGCGGGAGAGGGGCGGGGGCCAGGGGGTGGGGTGAGGGCCCAAAGTCTTTTTCATTGATAACTTTATTATGCTAAATAATCAATATCGGTGTCAAGAGGAGAAAAGATTTATGGATTAAAGGGGATTTGGGATTGACATGGATAGGAATGATAATAATCTATTCCCCAATTCATAAATCTTAAAGCTTCTTGTCTTACATTAAAAGGTAAATTATCTCCATATGTTTGCATCCAAGCCCTATCACGCAGAAGAGCGTCTCTTACCACGTTGTTATCAAGACAATCTGGGGGGGTTGTTGTATATATCCAGCCCTCTCCCCAACCAAATTGAGCTCCATATAATTCATACCCTTCTTGCAACAGGTCTAAAGCGAGTTCTCCTAATGGATCAAAAAAAATTATTGGGTTAATAACAGTTAATCCACATTGACCGTTTACTAACCAGTTTGTGCTTGCTTGATTGTCGGGCAAAGACGGCTTAATTGCTACCCCGATGTTTTTATTCACCCGCCAAAATTTTACCATTATTTCTGGATCAGCCGCTAAAAGATATGCCCAGGCTTGGCGAACCAAAGCCGCCTGTTCTCCGTTTAAACCCCTGATTTCATCGTCATTGCTTTTTCGTACCGTCAACATCATCTCGCCGGTGGCTGGATCTTCCAAAATCTCATAGACAACCGGGCTATCAGGATTTTGACTGGCGTGAACAGAGTAAACATTCAGTTCCTGATGGCGTCTTTGACCTTGGGTATCGGTATAGTCAACCACGGTTGGGTTTTCTTGGGTCCAAAGACCGTCTCCGCCATAGCCAGTAATCTCAGCCAGATCCCTCATTGCCGTCCGGATTCTTTGTTCTGGGGTTAAAAGCTCATAGAGGCCGCTTCGGCGCTCGTGGGGGAGGATTTTGGTCCAACCATTTCCAAAACCTTGGTTTTGACTTCCTTCCTGCCAGGAATAAAGAACCTGATAATCATCGGTTGCTACGATCTTCCCAAAATTATCATGATAGCGTAAGTGTAAACGGCAGCCGTAATTATAGGCACCGAACATTACATCCGGAAAAAAAATTGAAGATGAGGATATTAATTCACCATTTTCATATAAACCATAAATATACGCCCTTGATTCTATATTATTGAATAATCCGTATCCTTCTTGTCGTTCTTGCCAGTCAGCCTGGTCATCGCGAAGAACAATGACCCGCGGCTGGTTACTTTGGTTAAAAGTAAAAAGCACAAGAGAATCAGGATCAACCCGATTGCTTGTTGCTTCCAGTACTTTTGTCCAGACTTCCCCCCACGGATTCGCCTGGTTCAAGTAGTTTCTCACGGCCTGGCGGATATTCGCGTGGTAAGAACGTGGAGGGAAAAGGTCCTGTTGATAATCCCCCACCCGTGCGGCAAAATGGTCATAGACTTCTCCGGATAGAAGCACGTGGTATTCGGTATCGCCTACCCAGGTGCGAAAAAACCGCCCGCGGAATCGCCTCAGCTCTCCTTCCCCCATCCACTCGCCCCCGGCCAGATAGCGCGCCGCGATGGCCGGAGTGAGAACGGCGGGGGTAAAAACTGGCGTTCTATCCCCTTCCTCCACGGGGAGCAGCGGCATCAGCGGGCGGACAGACGCCACAGCCGCCAACGCGCCCAGCCCCTTCAGTAACTTTCTCCTCTGCGGCGATTCGGGGCCCGCACCATCAG
>DAOTYW010000120.1:0-6214 GCA_034434755.1 Anaerolineae bacterium
TCCGTTCAATCCGTTCCCAGAATCCGTTGACAGCATGCCCCGATCGGGAGGTGTCAAAGCGCGGGGCAGTAGGGTAAGCGGATACATGGGAAGAATGGTCGCGTCTTCTCGCACCATGCCACGCGCTATTTGAGTCACCAAGGGCGATTGTCCGGCGATGATCCCATGCACGGCCAACTTCCCTACCTCCCGCAATCGTTTCTCCGGCAGATGTCTCATAGCAGGTTCCAGAAAGTCGCTCCACGCGTCCATCAACTCCGCCACAGGCAAGTTATCAATCCTACGAATCTGCGGTATTCTATGCATGCTTCCGCCCTCCGTAGGTACCTTGTGAGTTTGCACCTTCAAGCATACCACGTTGGGCGGAAACTTTCGAGTCCCTTGGCACATGTGGGTAATCACCAGCTCCGGAACGCTTGACGCTGTCACCACGTTATGGTATTATGTATACATGAAGCAGCCATCCGGTGGCTTCCCATAAGGAGGTAAGGAATGAGCAAACTACGTATCCCGTTATTGGTGGCCGTCCTGACCGTCGCTTTGCTGGCGGGGTGTTTTCGGCCCGCCACGCCGAACGTGACCCCTACACCCTCGCAGGCGGACCAAGAAGCCCAGCTCATGGGGACGATGGAGGCCGAAGCGGTGGCCTACACAGCCACCCAGCAGGCGCAGGCGACCCTGGCGGCCATCGAGACCCCGATGCCGACGGAACCATCGGTCCCGTTGGCGACGGAACCGCCACCGGCCGAACCGACCGCCGAGCCGACCGAGGCTCCGCCGCTGCCGACCGAAGCGCCGCCGCTGCCGACCGAAGCGCCGCCGCCGCCGACCGAGGCGCCGACTGCCGAAGCGAGCCCGGCGGCCCCTTCCGGCGGCGAGACGACCTACACGGTCCAGCCAGGTGACAATCTGTTCCGCATCGCCTTGCGCTACGGCGTGGCGCTGGAGACGCTGGCAGCGTACAATGGGATTACGAACCCGAACCAGATCCGGGTCGGTCAAGTACTCCGCATCCCCGGCGGCACCACACCGCCGGCCCCGCCGCCCGCCGGCGGGACAACCTACACGGTGCAGCCGGGCGACAATCTTTTCCGCATCGCCCTGCGTTTCAACATGAGCTACATGTACCTGGCCGCCTACAACGGAATCGCCAACCCGCACCAGATCTACGTCGGCCAGGTATTGCGCATCCCAGCCGTGCCGTAATCCGCCCACCGGAGCCCTGGCCAAGAAGGGGAGTGGAAGGGGCCGGGCCTGCCTCCGGCCCCTTTGTGTTGGCATGATTACTAGTCTGAAAAACGAACGGGTGCGGTTAGTGCGCGCCCTCCAGGAGCGGCGACGGGTCCGCCAGCGCGAGCGCCGCTTCGTGATCGAAGGCGTCCGCCTGTGCGAGGAAGCCGCCCGCGCCGGCTTCGTCCCCCACTTCGTCTTCTTCACCGCCGCCGCGCGAGGGGACGAGCGCGCCGGCCGCCTGCTGACGGCCTGGCAGGAGCGCTCCATCTCCTGCGAGGAGGTGGACCCGCTGGTGATGAGCGCCTGCTCGGACACCGAGACCCCTCAGGGATTGCTGGCGGTCGTGCCGATCCCCGCCCTGCCGCGCCCGGCGCACCCCACGCTGACGCTGATCCTCGACCAGGTGCGCGAGCCGGGCAACCTGGGCACCGTCCTGCGCACGGCGTTGGCGGCGGGCGTGGAGCAGGCGCTGCTGACCCCCGGCACGGTAGACGCGACCAACCCGAAGGTCGTGCGCTCCGGCATGGGCGCTCACTTCCGCCTGCCCATCGCCGCGCTGGAGTGGGACAAGATCGCCCAGGCGGTCGCCGGCCGCCCGGTCTACCTGGCCTCCGCCCAAGGTGGCATCCCCCACACGGCAGTGGATTGGACGGGGCCGGTCGCGCTGATCGTCGGGGGGGAGGCGGAGGGGGCCAGCCCGCCGGCGTATGCCCTCGCCACCCATCAGGTCACCATCCCGCTGGCCGGCGAGGTCGAATCGCTCAACGCGGCCACGGCGGCGGCGGTGATCCTCTTCGAAGCCGCGCGGCAGCGGGGAGCACATGGCAAGTAGGCAAGTTTGCAAGTGGGCAAGTTTGCAAGTTTGCAAGTGGGCAAGGGAATGGGCAGCAGAGGAACACGGGACACGCAATACGCGATACGCGATACGCGACACGCGATACGCGATACGCGACACGCGATACGCGACACGCACTCTGGCTCTTGGAGAGATTGAGCGATGATTGACCACCTGAGGATCGTTCCCATCGGTGGATTGGGCGAGGTCGGCAAGAATATGCTGGCCATCGAGTACGGACGGGACATCCTTGTGGTTGACGCCGGGATGATGTTTCCCGAATCCGATATGCACGGCGTGGATTACATCATTCCCGACTACGGCTACCTGCAAAGCAAGAAGGAACGGGTGCGGGCGATCGTCGTCACCCACGGGCATGAGGACCACGTCGGCGCGCTGCCCCATTTCCTGCGCGACTTCCCTGTCCCTCTCTACGCCACCCAGCTCACCCGCGGCCTGATCGAGGTCAAACTGCGCCAGGCACACCTGCCGGATGTCGTCCTGCACACCATCGCGCCACGGGACGTGCTGTCCATCGGCCCGTTCACCGTCGAGCCGTACCACGTCTGCCACTCCATCCCCGACACGGTGGGCCTGGGGATCACCACGCCGGCCGGGCTGATCGTCCATTCCGGCGACTTCAAGTTCGACCACACGCCGGTGGACGGCCAGCCGACCGACTTTGCCAAGCTGGGGGAGTTTGCCGGGCGGGGGGTGCTGGCGCTGCTGTCCGACAGCACCAACGCCACCGAAGCGGGCACCACCCCCTCCGAGCGCCTGGTCACCGAGGCGTTCGACACGGTGGTGCGCCAGGCCCCCGGGCGGGTGATCATCGCCACCTTCGCTTCGCTCATCTCGCGCATCCAGCAGGCGATTGACGTGGCCGTCCGCTACGGGCGGAAGTTCGCCATCGCCGGCAAGACGATGGCCGATTATGTCAAGATAGCGCGCCAACTGGGCTACATTCACACCCCCGAGGGCGCCCAGGTGACGCTGGGCGACATTCACAACATCCCGCCTCAGGAGCTGATGATCCTGGCCACCGGCGTGCAAGGCGAGCCGACGGCAGTGCTCAGCCGCCTGGCAACCGGCCAGCACCCTTCCCTGCATGTCGAGCGGGGCGATACGGTGGTCATCTCCTCCCACACCATCCCCGGCAACGAGGAAATGATCCACCGCGTGATCAACCGGCTCTTCCAGAAAGGCGCCGACGTGCTCTACGACCCGGTCGCGCCGGTGCACGTCTCCGGCCACGCCAGCCAGGACGAACAACGGCTGCTGCTGAACATCCTCCAGCCGCGCAACTTCATCCCCATCCACGGTGAACTGCGCCACCTCAAGCAGCACGCCAAGCTGGCCGTGGAACTGGGCATCCCTGCCGACCACATCGCCGTGGTCGAGAACGGGCATCTGCTGGACTTCATAGACGGGCGAGTGCACATCGGCGAACGGGTGCCCGGCGGCTACGTCTTCGTGGACGGCTCCTGGGTCGGCGAGGCGATCGGCCCGGGGGTGATCCGCGACCGCGAGACGTTAGCCAAGGCCGGCGTCTGCGCCGTGGCGCTGCCATACGACGCGCGGCGCGGGCTGCCTGTCGGCACACCCCGCGTGGTCCTGCGCGGCTTCGTCACCCCGGAGGTCGCCGGGGAGATGGTCGAGCGAACCCGCCAGGCCGTCCACCACACGCTCCAGTCCATCCCGCCGGGGACAGCGGCGGAGAAGGTCGAACAGACCCTCCGCCGCGCCCTCACCCATTTCTTCTACCGCGAGACGAAGAACTGGCCGGAGGTGATCGTCCTCACCCTGACAGAGTAGTCCCGTCCGGCCAAGCGTTCTCTGGTTTCCCCTCGGGTGGCACGGTCGGAGACCGGCCACAGCAGCGGAGCGAATCCGTGTGAGTCCGGGTGAACCCGTGTCCATTCTGATCGTCTACAAGGAGTTCCCCGCCCGTTCGGTCGGCCACGCTGGTGGACGGGCGGTCTTCCTGCTGATGGAGTCGCTCCACCGTCGCGGCCATCGGCTGTCGCTGGTGGCCCGCCTGCGGGACGAGGAGGCGCCGCTGGTGCAGGAGACCGCTCCCCTCTGCGAGCACATCGTCACCGTGCCGCATCACGGGTCGCTGCCCGGCCCGCGCGCGCTGGCCTGGGTGCGCAGCTACCTGCTGCTGCGGCAGGCGGCGGTGCGCGCCCTGCGTCAGTGGCAGCCTGAAGTGCTGCACGTCGAAGTGACGCAGAGCGCCTTCGCCCTGCTGGGGCTGCGCCGGCCGCGCTCCTCGGTCCGCCCGCTCGACGTCAACTGGTTCATGCTGGAGCAGCGCGCCGCCGGGCTGCGCGGTCCGCGCCGCTGGGCCGAGCGGGCCGCCTCGTGGCTTTTCCGCTGGCTGGAACCGTGGGTCTACCGGCGCTACGACCTGATCGCGGCCATCTCCGAGGGCGACCGGCGGCTGCTGGCCCCACGCTGCCGGCCGCGCCCGGTGCTGATCCTGCCCCTCGTCCCGGCCGCCCGCGCCGACGCGGCGGTCGAACCGGCCATCCCGCCCGGCCCGAACATCCTCTTCGTCGGCGCGATGTACCGCACCTTCAACATCCAGGCCGTGCGCTGGTTCCTGGAGGAGGTCTGGCCGCAAGTGACCGCCCGCGTCCCCCAGGCCCGCTTCCTCGTCGTCGGCTACGACCCGCCGCCGGAGATCCTGGCCTGCCACGATGGGAAGCAGTTGATCGTCACCGGCTTCGTCGAGGACGTGGCTCCCTGGTACCGGGCGGCGGCGGTGTTCGTCTCGCCGATGCGCGTGGCGGGGGGGCTGCTGCAGAAGCTGATCGACGCGCTGGCGGCCGGCGTGCCGGTGGTCGCCACCCCGGTCAGCAACCACGGGGTGGGGGCAACGCCGGGCCAGCACCTGCTCATCGCCGACGACGCTCAGGACTTCGCCGACGCGGTGGTGCGGTTGCTGGAGGATCCGGCGGAACGGGAGCGGCTGGCCCAGGCCGGACAGGCGTTCGTCCGCGAGCGGTACGACCTGGAGGCGGCGATTGACCGGTGGGAGGAGGGTCTCAGTGGCGTGAAACGTGAGGCGTGAAACGTGAGGCGTGAAACGTGAAACGTGAGGCGTGAAACGTGAGGCGTGAAACGTGAGGCGTGAAACGTGAAACGTGAGGCGGAACACGCCATACCACCCTCACAGATACTGCTCGAAGAAACCCATCACCCGCTGCCGATACGCCTCCGGCCGGTGCTGGTCCACCTCGCGGTGATCGGCTTCCGCCACCCGCCACAGTTCCTTCGGCTGTCCGGCGGCCGCGTAGAGCGCCTCGACCGCCTCGACGGTGATGTAGGGATCGCGGTCGCCGTGGATCAGCAGCAACGGTCGCGGCGCGAGGCGCCCGACCCAGTCGCGGGGGTTCTCCAGGCGTGTGTGCAGCCGCCAGCCGGCGACCCGGCGCACGAGCGGGGCCAGCAGGTGGGCCAGCGGGCGGAGCGGGCGGGCGTGACGATCCACCCAGCCGACCAGCGCCCCTTCGACGCTGGCGAAGCCGCCGTCGGAGACCACGGCGGCGATGCGTTCATCCAGCGGGGCGGTCAGCAACGCCACGGCGCCGCCCATCGAGAAGCCCAGCACCCCCACGCGGGTGAAGCCGCGGCGGGCCAGCTCGTCCACCGCCCCCAGCAGGTCCTGCCGCTCCAGCGCGCCCAGCGAGACGTGCTGGCCATCGCTGCGCCCATGGCCGCGAAAGTCGAACATCAGCACGCTGAAGCCGGCCTGGTGGAACCACGGCGCGTACTGCACATCGGGGTCCATGCTACCGGCATGGCCGTGACAGAAGACGACCGCGCCGCGCGGTTGGGGCGCGGGGATGAACCAGCCGCGCAGGGTCAGGCCATCCCGCGCCGGAAAGGCGACCTCCTCGAAGGGCAGGCCGTGGTCGGTGGGGCTGGTGCGCACGTCGGGCTTGCGGCGAGCGATCACCTGTCCGCTGACAACCCAGACGAGGGTGGCCAGGGTGACGACGAGGAAGAGAACAACAGCTGCGAGCACAATCAATAGAGGGTGCATCGCATTCGTCACAACTTAAGCCAGGCCGCCGTGGGCTAAACCCCACGGCTCAAAGCGAAAGCCTGCTCCGCAGGCTCACGCAGCCCCCGAAGGGG
>DAOTYW010000121.1:0-2592 GCA_034434755.1 Anaerolineae bacterium
GGGGTGAGGGGCCGGCACACCGGCCCTGCCAGCACCAGGCCTGGTAAAGGGTAGGCAGTTACCCCGCAGGTTAGAAAATGGCTGGCGAGAGGGCCAGCAGCTCATTGCGGCACACTCCAGTGCGGAGATTGCGCCCAAACCTGCGGGAGGGTAGGTAGTTACCAAGGAGGTCTGATGAACGGCTACCTGGGCCGCATCCTGCGCGTTGACCTCAGCCATGAACGGCTGTGGGACGAGCCGTTGAACGAGGCCTATGCCCGCGCTTTCGTCGGCGGGAGTGGGCTGGCTGCCCGCTACCTCTTCGATATGATAGACGCCCATACCGACCCGCTGGGGCCGGACAACCCGCTGATCTTCATGACCGGCCCCCTGGTCGGCACGGCGATGCCCTCCGCCGGTCGCTGCAGCGTCTGCGCCCTCTCCCCCCTCACCGACATCTGGGGCGAGTCCAACACCGGCGGTTTCTTCGGCCCCGAACTGCGCTTCGCCGGCTATGACGGGATCATCATCACCGGTCGAGCCGCTCGCCCGCTCTGGCTCTCCATCGTCGAGGGACAGGCCGAGCTACACGACGCCGGCGACCTGTGGGGCAGCGATTCCTACGAGACCCAGGAGCGGCTCCGTCAAGCCCTCGACGAACCGCGCACCCGCGTCGCCTGCATCGGCGTGGCCGGTGAGAAACAGGTGAAAATGGCCGCCGTGATGAACGACCACGGCCGCGCTGCCGGACGCACCGGTATGGGCGCGGTGATGGGGTCGAAGAACCTCAAGGCGATCGCCGTGCGCGGCAGCACTCAGGTGCCCCTGGCCGATCCCGATGGCTTCAAAGCGCTCGCCCGCCAGATCGCCGCCGGTGTCCAGGAGGACATGGCCGCCTCTGCCCTCCAGCTCGCCGGCACCGCCAGCTACGTGGACATGGCCCTGATGTTCGGCGATATGCCGATCCGCTACTACCAGCAGGGCGAGTGGGAGGACGGCAGCAATCTCTCCGGCGTGCTGCTGGTGGACCAGTATCAGAACCGCAATACTGCCTGCTACCGCTGCCCGATCGCCTGCGGCCGCGAGACCCGCGCCCCGACCTACGGCGTCGAAAAGGTGGACGGCCCGGAATACGAGACGCTGGGCGCGCTGGGGACGCTGCCGATGATCGGCAATCTGGAGGCAGTCATCTACGCCGGGCACCTGTGCAACATCCACGGCCTGGACACAATCAGCACCGGCGCGACCATCGCCCTGGCCTGTGAGCTGTTCGCACGCGGCCTCCTCACCACCGCCGACACGGGCGGCCTGGAGATCCGCTACGGGGACGCGCCGCTGGTCCACCACCTGATCGAGATGATCGCCCGCCGCGAGGGGTTCGGCGACCGGCTTGCCGAGGGCAGCGTTGCCCTGGCCGAACGGTTCGGGGTGCCAGAGCTGGCAGTGACCGTCAACCGGCTGGAAGTGCCGCTGCACGACCCGCGCGCCTTCGTCGGCCTGACCGTCACCTACGCCCTGTCCCCCCGCGGCGCCTGCCATATGGAGGGCGACATGTACGGCGTGGACACCGGGCAGGGGCCGGCGGTCGAGCTGGGCATTATCCCCGGCGACCGCTTCGAGGCAACGGAAGAGAAAGGCCGCATCGCCGCCCGCCAACAGGCCTGGCGCAACCTCTACAACGCGCTGACCCTCTGCCAGTTCCAGAACCCCGGCGTCGAGCGCGTGCTGGCGGCGATCAACGGCGTCACCGGTTGGGAGCTGACCGCCGACGACCTGATGACCCTGGGACTGCGCATCGTCACCCTCAAGCGGCTGCTCAACATGCGCCGCGGCCTCACCCGCGCCAACGACCGGCTGCCGGCGCTGCTACTGCAGCCGCTCGCGGGCGGCGGCACGGAAGGCCACGTCCCCCCGTTGGAGACTCTGCTGGCCGGCGCCTACGCTGAGTACGGCTGGGATCCCAACACCGGCGAACCAACACTCGAAACACTGACGAGGCTGGGCCTCGAATCCGTGTGACCCGGATCATCCGTGTTCGACCTGCACGGCCCTGCCACTATCCTGGTCACCGGTGCGACCGGTTTCCTGGGTCGCACCCTCTGCCCGCACCTGGTCGAACAGGGCTACCAGGTGCGGGCGCTGGTGCGGCGCACGTCCGACCACGCCTTCCTGGAGCCGCTGGGCGTCGAGCGGGTCTGGGGCGATCTGCGCGAACCGGAGGCCGTGGCGCGGGCGGTGGCGGGATGCGCGGCGGTCGTCCACGCCGGGGCGCTGTTCCGCTTCTGGGGCCAGCCGGAAGCCTTCTTCGCCGCCAACGTCGAGGGCACCCGCCACATCCTGCGGGCAGCCCGTCAGGCAGCAGTGGCGCGGTTCATCTACATCTCGACCGTCGCCGTCGTTGGCTGCCCGCCGCCCGGGGCAGTGATCACCGAGGAAACTCCCTGCCGCCCACAGGACGCCTACCAGGCGAGCAAGCTGGAAGCGGAACGACTGGTCCTGGCCGCCCACCACGAGCACAACCTGGCAGCGCTCGTCCTGCGACCCGGCGCGCTCTACGGCCCCGGCAGCCGCTACGCATTCAACCGCCTCTTCTTCGAGGACCCGCTGCGCCGG
>DAOTYW010000122.1:0-3917 GCA_034434755.1 Anaerolineae bacterium
CGTTGGCTCATCGTTCTCCCAATCGAAAATCCACCATCCCGTCCTCAATGGAGAAGCCCGCCCCACAGTGGGTGCAGGCCAGACGGCTGACCTCGTGTGCCAGCATCGTCGAACCGCAGGCGGGACAGCGGAAGAAGGCGTCGGCGGGAGCGGCAGGCCGCTCCGCTGGCGCGCGGGCGCGCAGGAAGACGCTGGGAGTAAGCTGCCACAGCGCCCCTGTCGGCTGGCACAGCCGGTCGAGCGCGACCAGCAGGCCCGTGGGCAGCGTCCGCTTGAGCAGCCCCAGCCGGAAGTGCGAGACCGTGCGCGTGCGCTCGACGCGCAGCCCGGCGGCGGTCAACTGCTGGCGCACCCAGGCCGGGTGGAAGTCGAAGTTCAGCTCGACGAACTCCACCGGCTCGTGACTGAAGGGCGACCAGGGCTGGCGGCGAGCCAGGTAGCGCAGGATCGCCTTGAGGTGATGTTTGCTGGCGAACTCCAGGACGAGCGCGCCGCCGGGGGCCAGGAGGTCGGCCAGGCCGCGCAGCACCGCCGGCGCATCGGCAGCGTGATGAAGGACACGCACCATAACCACCGTATCGAACAGGCCGGGGACGAAGGGAAGATGATAGAAATCGCCCAGCACGTAGACGAAGCGCGGCTGTCCGCCGCGACCAGCCTCTCCCAGCCGCTCGCGGGCCTGCTGGAGCTGCGACCGGGCGTAGTCCAGCAGCACCACTTCCGTGTAGCCGGCGTACAGGTCGGCCAGGCGGCCGTAGCCGGCGCCGACCTCGATCAGCCGGCGGCCGGTGGGCGGCAGGAGCGCCCGCAGCGCGACCCGCTCGGCCCCGTCCTCGTAGGCCCGCTCCCGCACCCAGAACTCGGTGCGGTAGGCCGACCCCTCGTAGTCGCAGATGGGTGGTTGACTCACCGGAACTCGATCTCGTCCGGCAGGCTTTCCACCATCGTGCGCACCGGCACGAATACTTCACGCAGTCGTTGCACCGCCGGATCGAGCCCCGCCGGCCCCAACTGAATACTCACCGGGATAGTCATCTGCACCGGGATCGTCTGGTTGACCGGGACAGTCATTTGCACGGGGATCGTCGTCCGCACCGGCACGTTCATGCTCAGGTGCACCGGCAGGCTCATCCCGGTGGGGAGGTTGAGCGAGACCGTGCCGTTGATTGCCCCCCCCCAGCCGGGGAGGGTAAAGGTTGCCGGCACGTTCAGCGGCACCGGTTGGGTGAGCACGACGACCGTATCCTGTTCGATCGGCAGATTGAAATCCAGCCCCAGCGGCTGATCGAGCGGCAGGTCGAACCGGATCGGCATCGTCTGGTTCACCTCCACCGTTGTCTGAACGGTCGTCTCCCCCAACCCCTGGAACGCCCCGTCCAGGTCGGAGAGCAGCGGTTCCAGCAGGCCGCTCTTCAGTTGCAGCAGGGGGCCGATGGCCAGGATCAGGACCAACACCAGGACGCAGTTGACGACGAATGAGAAGACGATGGCGATATTAGCGAACGCGCGCCAGACTCGTTGCAGCCTTTCCTTTGCAGTCATAGTGCTTCTCCTTGTCGGCTGGCATGGGGCACCCCGGCCCCCCCATTCTCCTGGTTGATTATATCCACCTGGGCGCGAAAGTCAACGCACTCTCCCCCCGTCTCCGCGTCTCCGCGTCTCCGCGTCCCCTTGTCCTCTCCCGCCTCATGTGGTACACTTGTCCACGCAACACGCACCATACCACAGGGAGAGCACCATGGACACCAGGAAAGGTCGCGTCTTCTCGGGCGCCCGGCCCACCGGACGGCAGCACCTGGGCAACTACCTGGGAGCCATCCGCAACTACGTCGCCCTGCAGGACGATTACGACTGCGTCTACTGCGCGGTGGATCTGCATGCGCTGACGACGCTGGAGGACACAGACAAACTGCGCGAGTGGACCTACGAGATGGCCCTCGACTGGCTGGCGGCGGGGATCGACCCGCAGCGGGGCACGATCCTCTTCGTCCAGTCCCACGTCCCGCAGGTGACCGAGCTGCACGTTCTCTTCTCGATGGTCACGCCGCTGGGCTGGCTGACCCGCCTGCCCACGTTCAAGGAGAAGGTGCGCCAGCAGCCGGACAACGTCAACTACGGGCTGGTGGGCTACCCGGTGTTGATGGCGGCCGATATCGCGCTCTACAAGGCCGATGTCGTGCCGGTGGGGGTGGATCAGGCCCCGCACCTGGAGTTCACCCGCGAGATCGTCCGCCGCTTCAACGCCCATTTCGGCGAGGTGCTGATCGAGCCGCAGGCCAAGCATACCGAGTTCCCCAAGGTGCTGGGGATCGACGGCCAGCAGAAGATGAGCAAGTCGCTCGACAACCACATCGAGATCTCTGCCTCACCAGAGGAGATCCAGCGGCGGGTGATGCAGATGGTCACCGATCCGGCCCGCCGCTACCGCTCCGACCCCGGCCATCCGGAGGTATGCAACGTCTTCACCCTGCACGGCTTCTTCTCGCCCGGGCAGGTCGCGCAGATCGAGGCCGATTGTCGGGCGGCGCAGATTGGCTGCGTGGACTGCAAACGGCTCTTCGCCAACAACCTGGCGGCCTACTTCGCCCCCTTCCGCGAGCGGCGGGCAGCGCTGGCCGCTGACCCCGCGCAGGTGTGGGACATCCTGGCCGACGGGGCGCGGCGGGCGTCGGCCATCGCCGCGCAGACGCTGGCCGAGGTAAAGGAGGCGGTGGGACTGGTGTAGGAAATGACCCAGGCGGCGGAGTGGTAGGGGATGCGCGCGGTGGTGCAGCGGGTCAGCCAGGCGTCGGTCAGCGTCGACGGGCAGGTCGTGAGTGCGATCGGGCCGGGCGTGGTGGTGCTGCTGGGCGTGACCCACGGCGATACGGCGGAGCAGGCGGAATGGCTGGCACAGAAGGTAGCCGGCCTGCGCATCTTCGAGGACGCCGAGGGGAAGATGAACGCCGGTCTGCTGGATGTGGGCGGGGCAGCGCTGGTGGTCTCCCAGTTCACCCTCTACGCCGACGCGCGCAAGGGCCGCCGTCCGTCCTTCGTGGACGCAGCGCCGCCGGAGGTGGCCGAGCCGCTGGTGCAACAGTTCGCCCACGCATTGGCCCGTTGCGGGGTGACGGTGCACCGCGGCGTGTTCGGCGCCCACATGCTGGTGGAGATCCATAACGACGGGCCGGTGACCATCCTGTTGGAGCGATGAGCCACCCAGGATAGATCAGGAAGGAGGGAACATGAACACGCGAAATGGCTGCCATCGCGGGCGGCTCGCCGGCGTCGCACTGCGATCGCTGGCGCTGTTCATCATCGTGCTCATCACATCGGTGCATTGGACGGGGGAGGCCAGGGCGAGCGCCGCACCGGCGGTCCCGACCCAGCAGGCCCTGGGCCGCCACTTCTACCTGACGCCCGACTTGGCCTACAACGGCGCGGCGGCGCTGACGGCCTGCGACGCGGGCTTCCACATGGCCTCGATCTGGGAAATCGCCGACGTCACCAACCTGATCTACGACACCGGCCGGGGGTACATCGGGGCGGACTCCGGCCTGGGAGCGCCGTCCTACGTGACGGGCTGGGCGCGCACCGGCTACTACCAGGCATCGGGAGAGGACACGCCGGGCATCGGCAACTGTCAGCTCTGGACCAGCAGCAGTAACACCGACCGCGGCTCCGTGGCCTACCTGTCCGCCGATTGGCTGACCGATCCCCGCATCGGCGGAACGGAGTGGACCTACATGCTGTTCACCTGTAACACGCTCCGTCGTGTCTGGTGTGTGGAGGACTACCACCCGTCCTGGAACGTGGGCAGCTACTACCTGACGATGGACACCTACAACGGCGCCGAGATGCTCTCCGCCTGCACGAACGGTTACCACGTGGCCTCGATGTGGGAGATCCTCGACCCTTCGGCCCTGGTCTACGATACC
>DAOTYW010000123.1:0-14274 GCA_034434755.1 Anaerolineae bacterium
TACTGCCTCGGACGGGAGCTGTTCACGCCACAGGCCGGGCGGGCGGCGGCTCTGCTGACGGCCATCTCGCCGTTCCACATCTACTACGCCCAGGAGGCGCGGCCCTACGCGCTGGTCATCCTCCTGGCGGCGTTGCTGTTGTGGGCTTTCGTCCGCGCCTGGAAACGGGACCGCATCGCTGCCTGGGCGCTCTTCGGCCTGCTGGCCGCCCTCAACTTCTACGCGCACTACTTCGTCGTCTTCGTCCTGCTGGCGCTGCACGCCTTCATCCTCCTGGCCGCGCGGCGCGACCGTCGCCGCTGGCGAGGGCCGCTGCTGGCCGACCTGATCGCCCTGTTGCTGGTCGCGCCGCACCTGCCGGCAGCCTGGGCACGGACAGGCGAGGTAGTCGGCCACTTCTGGCTGGCCCAGCCCTCCCCCCTCCAGCCGTTCAAGACGCTGGTCTACTTGCTGTTCGGCCACACCGTGCCGTTCACCCTGCTCCCCGCGACCCTCTTCCTGGTCCTCTCGACCCTGGCCCTGGTGATTATGGGAGCCGTGCGCGCTCGCGGCGACCCGCGCCGCCGGCTGCTGCTGTTGATCGGCATCCTCCTGACGCCCATGCTGGGTATCCTGCTCGTCTCCTGGCTCAGCGGCCCGCTGTACCTGGACCGCTCGTTCAGCCTGGTCGCGCCGGCGTACGCGCTGCTGCTGGGCTGGGGGCTGGCCCATCCCCCGCGTGGTTCGCCGTTGCGGCTGCTGTTCGGCGGGCTGGCGATCGTGGCGGTCGCTACGCTGGGCAACTACTACCTCACCGCCGACCCGGCCCGCCCGCCCTTCCGGGACGCCGGACAGACGCTGGTCGCCCAATGGCAAGAAGGCGACGTGGTCCTGCACCTCCACGACAGCTCCTACCTGCCGCTGCGCTACTACGCTCCGCAGGCGGAGGCCTTCCTGCTGGACAACGACCCTGATGCGTGGCTGCCGCCGGCCACCTGGGAGTGGGCCGGGCGGCGCACGACGGCCCTGCAACCGGTCGTGACCGACCGCTCGCGGCTGTGGGTCGTGATCATGCCCCTCCGGCTGACCGACCGACAGAGCGACATGCTCGCCCAGATCGAGTCCCGCTTCGCGCAGGCAGGAGGATGGACGTGGGCAGCGGCGGAGCCGGTCGATCTGCGGCTCTACGTCCTCGACGGAGGCGAAGCGCCATGACGCCCAACCTCAACGGACCGTGGGCGCGGCGCGGCGGGCCGGCGGGACTGATCGTCCTCCTCTTCGTCGCCTTCCGGCTGATGATGCTGGCCACCTTCCTGCCGACCGACCTGACCCGCTTCGGCGATTATCCCTACTACTACGAACTGGCCCGTCTCTCGGACGAGGGCTACCTGCCGTTCATCCACTACTGGTCCGAACATCTGCCCGTCTTCCCCTTCCTGTCCGTGGCCATCTACCAACTCGCGCGGCTGACCTCCGGCGGCAGTTACGGGTCCTACGTCTACCTGTTCGGCGGGACGATGGTTCTCTGTGACGCCGGGTCGCTGTGGTTGTTCCTGCGCCTGGCCCGACGGATCCACGGCGAGGAGCAGGCGATCCAACTGGGCTGGACGGCCAGCCTCCTGTTCGTCCCGCTGATCTTCTGCTGGTGGACGTTCGAGGGCCTGACCGCCCTCTTCATCCTGCTGGCGCTCGAACGGCTGCTGGCGGGGCGGCGAAGGGGATCGGCGCTGGCGGTGGGCCTGGGTGTGCTGACCAAGCTGGTGCCCGCCCTTGTCCTGCCGGCGGTGGTGCGTCCGGATCCCCCGCGTCGCTGGCTGCCCTACGCCGCACTCGTCGCGGCGGTCGTCCTGGCCGTGGTCATCCCGCTGCTGGCGCTGGGCGGCCCGTTCGCCGTGGCTTCCTTCCGCTCCGTCCTCAGCCGCAGTTCCTACGAGACGGTCTGGGCGCTGCTGGACGGCAACGACGGGACCGGCATGCTGGTGCCCATCGCCGCCCACTTCGACCCCGGCGCAGCGGCCCAACCGACCGGCCACCCGGCGGTCGTGCCGGAGTGGCTCAAGACCATCCTCTTCGGGCTGGCCTACGGCTGGCTGTTCTGGAAGGCAGACCTGCGGAACGATCCCCGCCGGACGGTGGCCTTCGTCTGCCTGATGGTGGTGGTCTTCTTCCTCTGGTCGAAGGGCTGGAGCCCGCAGTGGCAGGTCTTTCTCTTCCCACTGGTGTTGCTGGCGCTGCCATATCGCCGGGCGCTCCTCTTCGTGCTGACGTTAAGCGCGGTCAACCTGGCCGAGTGGCCGGTGCTATTGGGCCACGGCCTCAATCAGTGGCTGTGGGTGACAGTCACCCTGCGCACGATCCTCTTCGTGCTGCTGGCGGTCGAGCTGTGGCCGTGGGTGGGCGGCCGGCGCGCCCGCGCGGAGGGCTGAGCGGTGGAGCGTAAGACAACCCTCCCCCTCGCGCTGATGAGCCTGCTGTGGCTGTTCGTCGTCATCGCCGGCTACTTCGTCGCGCACAAACCCTTCACGGCGGCGAACCTGCGGGCGCTGGGCGAGGCGGCCGCCGGAGCGGGCGGCGCGCTGCTGGTAGTCGGCCTGGGGACGGGCATCGGCCTGGCCCTGCTCCGCCGCTGCGACCTGCTGCCGGTCGAGCGGCTCACCTGGGCGATGGCGCTGGGCCTGGGCGGGGTCGCCCTGACCGCGCTGGCGCTGGGCGCGCTGGGGCTGCTGCGTCCGTGGCTGCTGTGGCTGTTGACCGTGGTGGGGCTGCTCGTCACCGCCCGCCCGCTGGGCCGCGCCCTGCGCGCCGCGTGGGCCGACCCCACCTGGCGGCCGCAGACCCGCTTCGAGAGGCTGCTGGCCGGTTACTGCGGGCTGACCCTGGCCGTCGCCCTCGCCTGGGCGCTCGCTCCCCCGACCGCCTGGGACGGGCTGGTCTATCACCTGACCGGTCCGCGGCTGTACCTGGAAGCGGGGCGCATCTCCCACCCGCTCGACCTGCCCTACCTGGGCTTTCCGCAGTTGGTGGAGATGCTCTTTGCCTGGGGGATGGGGCTGGCCGGCGAGCGGGCCGCCGCGCCGATCCACTGGGGCTACGGGCTGGCCACAGTGCCGATCCTGGTCACCGCCGGGCGACGCTGGCCGGGCGGTTCGACGGGCTGGCTGGCGGCGGCGATCCTGCTCTCCGCCCCGTCCATCACCCTGCTGGCCGGCTGGCCCTACGTGGATCTTGCCCTGCTACTGTACACTACGCTGGCCTTCCTGGCCCTGACGCGCTCCTGGGAGGGCAGTTCCCCGGCACGGCGCTGGCTGCTGCTGAGCGGCGTCTGCGCCGGACTGGCCCTTTCGACCAAGTACACCGCCCTGGCGCTCCTGCCTGCATTGGGATTGACACTGCTGCTGCAGCGGCTGGCGGCGAGCGATACGTGCTCAGCGCTACGCATCACGCACCACGCCACACGTGACATGCTCATATTGTGTGGCATTGCATTCCTCGTCTGGCTCCCCTGGCTGCTCAAGAACTTCCTGCTCACCGGCAACCCGACCTATCCTTTCTTTTTCGGCGGCATCTATTGGGACGACTGGCGGGCCTGGTGGTACGACCGCGCCGGCACGGGTCTGGCGGCCACGGCGCCGTGGCGACTGCTCACCGCGCCGTGGGAGGCGACGGTCTGGGGGATGGAGGGAGGGACGGGCTACTCGGCGACCATCGGTCCCCTGTTCCTGGCCCTGTTGCCCCTCCTGCTGGCGGTGTGGCGACAGTTCGCTCCGCTCCAGCGTCGCCGGCTGGGCGCGGCGCTCGCCTGCTGCGCCGTGCTCTATGGCTTCTGGCTGTGGGGCGTGGCCCGCAGCGCGCTCCTCCAGCAGACCCGCCTGCTCGTCCCCGCCTTCGGGCTGTTGGCGTTGTTGGTCGCTGCAGCGGTAGAGGGGCTGCGGACTCTGCCCACCCGTCCGCTCAACGTGGATTGGCTGATGCGGGCGGTGATCGCGCTGGTGCTCCTGCTGAACCTGGTCGGGATGGGATTGGACTGGGTGTACGAAGGTCCCCAACGGGTGCTCCTGGGCTACGAGAGCCGCGACGAGTACCTGGCCCGTCGCCTGGGGTGGTATCATGTCGCGATGGAGGGACTCGATCGCGCCCTGCCGCCCGACGCCGTCGTCCTGTTCCTCTGGGAACCGCGCGCCTACCCCTGCCGGGTCGAGTGCTGGCCCGACGCGCTGCTGGATCGCTGGTTGCACGAGACGCACCGGCACGGGCCGGATGGCGAATCCATCGCTGCCGACTGGCGCGCACAGGGGGTCACCCACGTGCTGCTCTTCCGTGTCGGCTACCAGGCGGTCGCCGCCGGCGGCTTCGACCCGCTGAGCCCTGCCGACGCGCAGGCCCTGGAGACCCTGTTGGCTCATCTGCAGCCCGTCGCCAACTGGGACGGGGTCTACGAGCTCTACGCGCTAGGGAGATAGCAGCGATGGCCCGTCGCCTGATCCTGCCGGTCCTGCTGATCGCCGTCCTGCTGACCAGCACCCTGGCTCTCTATACGCTGGTCACGTCGCGCTACCGCTTTTTGGTGTGGGATTTTCACCAGCTCTGGTCGGGCACACGGGCGATCCTGCTGCACGGGGAAAACCCCTACTCAGAAGCCGTCACCGAACGGATCGAGGTCGAACTGCACGGCCACCCGCTTCCCCCGAACGAGAGCGTCGTCGGATTCTTCTATCCACTCTACACTGCATATCTGATCGCGCCTGTGGCGCTGTTGCCCTATGCGTTGGCCGAAGCGGCGTGGTTCTCGCTGTTGGAGCTGGCGATAGTCATCGGGATTGTCGCCGGTGTAGCCGCCCTGGGGTGGAAGCCTCAGCCAGCGCTGCTCGTGGGACTGGTCATCGGCAGCGGCATGCTCTACCCGGTCACCTGGTCCTTCATCCTGGGACAGATCTCGCTGTTTGTCCTGGCCCTGCTGGCGTTGACGCTGTGGGCCGTGCGCAGACGGCGTGACGGGTGGGCCGGCATCCTGCTGGCGCTGACCACGGTCAAGCCGCAGATGGCTTTTCTGATCGTGCCGGCGCTGCTGATCTGGGCCGTCGCGCGGCGACGCTGGCGGATCGTCGGCGGCTTCTCTGTCACCTTGGGCCTGTTGCTGCTCTCCTCGCTGGTCTGGCTGCTCACCTGGATCGGCGACTTCGTGGCGGTCAGCAGCCGCTATTACCAGACGGTGCCCTTCCCTCCGCCGGTGCAGTTGCTGACGGAATGGTGCGGCAGTCGCTTCCATGCCCTGGCCGCCTGGCTGCTGGCGGCGCTGCTTCTGACCATCGTGGGCTGGAGTTGGTGGCGGGCGATCCGGAACGCCGAGGAGACCATCCACATAGCATGCGGCCTGACGCTCGCCGCGACCACGCTGGTAGCTCCACGCACATCGCAGGTCAACCAGGTGCTCCTGGTCCTGCCGCTGCTGTTTCTCCTGTATCATCTCTGGCAGCGCGGCGCGGGAGGACGGATCATCGGACTGGCGTTTTTCCTCCTGATGCTCATCGGGCCATGGGCCGTGCGCGCCGCCAGCCGGATCCCCCAGGGATTGGAGGGGTATGCCATCGAACATCGGCTCATCTCACCCATTCTGCCGGTAGCGACATGGCTGGCGTTGCTGGTGTGGTTGGCGTTGCGTAGGGAGTCATGAAGCACTACCGGCTGTGGCTGACCGTTCTTCTCCTGGCCTTCGCCCTGCGGATGGTCCACCTCGTCGCCCGCCCGCTGTGGTACGACGAGGCCTTCGCCATCCTGTACGGTTCGCTCAGCCCGGCGCGGATGGTCTACGGGACGGTGACGCCGGTGAGCGGGGCCGGCGCCGCCGATGTTCACCCGCTGCTGTATTACTTCCTCCTCCACGGCTGGATGGGACTGGTGGGCCATTCCCCCCTAGCCGCCCGCTTCCTGTCGGTGATCCTGGGGACGGTGACGGTGGCGCTGTTGGCCCGCCTGGCGGCCTGGTGCTTCGACCGGCGCACCGGACTGGCCGTGGCGCTGCTGGCGGCGGTCAATCCCTTCCACGTGGCCTACTCCCAGGAGGCGCGGATGTACGCGTTGTTGGGCCTGGCGGCGGTGCTGGCGGCGTGGGGCTTGCTGCGGGCGCTGGGGGATGGGGGGACAAGGGGACGCGGAGACGCGGAGACACGGAGACACGGGGACGCGGAGACACGGGGACGCGGAGACACGGAACACGAAACACGCAATACACCATTGGTGATTGTCTATTGGTCATTGTACATTGTGGCTGCTGCCCTCACTCTCTACGCCCATAACCTGGGCGCGGCGGCGCTGCTGGCGCTGCACCTGCTGGTCGTGACCCGTCGCCGCTGGTGGCGCCGGTTGCCCGCGCTGCTGCTGGCCGACCTGGCGGCGCTGGCCCTGTTCAGTCCCTGGCTGCTCGCCGTGCTGCCGGGACAGGTGAGCTTCGTGGAGCGGAGCTACTGGGTGACCCCGCCCGGCCCCGTCGAGCTGGCCCGCGCAGCGATGCAGCCGGTGCTCACCTTCTACGAGCCGGCCCCGACCTGGGTGCTGGCGCTGGGGCTGTTCGTCGGGCTGCTCCTGCTGGCGCTGCTGGCCCTGCGCGCCGGGCGCTCCCGCTTGCGGGCGGGCTGGTTCCTCCTGCTGTGGGCCACGCCGATCCTTGTCCTCCTGTTGCTCTCCCTCTGGCGACCGGTCTACCTGGAGCGGGCGCTGCTGCCGTCGGCGCTCTTCTACCTGGTGGCAGTGGGCTGGCTGCTGGTCCGCGGCGGGCTGCCGCGCCCGCTGCGCTGGGGTCTGTCGGCGCTGCTGGCCGTCACGGTGGCCGGGTCGCTCCTCACCCACTACACCTACGCCCGCTTCCCCCGCCCGCCCTTCGACGAAGCGGCGGCCACCCTGCGCGAGCGAGTGGGGCCGGGCGACGCGGTGGTGCATACGAACAAGCTGACCTATTTCCCCATGCACTTCTACGCGCCCGACCTGCCCGCCGCGTTCCTGGCCGATCCACCCGGCTCGCCGCAGGACACGCTGGCCTACCCGACGCAGGAGGCGCTGGGCCTCTTCGCCAGCGCGACCATCAGCGAGGCCGTGGGCGCGGCCGAACGGGTCTGGCTGGTCTACTTCCCCCAGGAGATCGCGGAGTGGGGCGGTGTGCACCCGGCGCTGACCTGGCTGGAGGGCCGCTTCGTCCTGGTTGACCAGCAGCCGTTCAACGACCTGGTCGTGGCGCTCTACCGGAGGGAGGGGCCATGAGCAGGCGGATCGCGCGGCGGGAGTGGGCCTGGGCGCTGACCGTGGCCGCCGTGACGGTGGCCCTGTCCTCGATCCCCTACGTCGCCGGCTACCTGTCCCAAACCCCCGACCATCGCTTCATCGGTGCAGTCTATGACTGGGAGGACTACTACAGTCACCTGGCGAAGATGCAGCAGGGGATGCGCGGGGCGTGGGACTACCATATCCTCTTCACGCCGGAGGATCATCCCGGCGCGCCGATCAATACCTTCTACATCGCCCTGGGCCACCTGACCGGCGCCCTCGGCCTTTCGCCGCTGCCGGTCTACCACCTGACGCGGATCGTCTGCGCGATGATCCTGCTGGCGACGGTGTATGGGTTCATCGGTGCGTTCGTCCCGGCGGACGGGCGCCGGACGGGCGACCACGGAGGGGGCGACCACGGAGGGGGCGACCACGGAGGGGGCGACCACGGAGGGTCGCCCCTACGGGCCCGCCCGACGGGGGCGACCACGGAGGGTCGCCCCTACGGGACCGCCCGATGGGGGCGACCACGGAGGATCGCCCCGACGGGCCCGCCACGGCCTATTGCAAAATGAACCGAACAACGAGCCACACCCTGTTCGTTTCCCTGGTGCTCCCCGGCGCGGCGGAGGCGGTGGACATGGAGCTATCCGGCGACGTGCCGCTGGCCGAACTGTTGCCGGCGCTGGTCGCCGCCCTGGGCCTGCCCCCCGGCGATTACTGGCTCGCCGCCCGCGCCGGCCCGCTTGACCCGCAAGAGACCCTCCTGTCCGCCGGGGTGCTGCGCGGCCAGGTGCTGACACTGCAGCACGCCGACCAGGAGCCCGCACCCCCGCACCCGCCCGATCCGCCCGCCGCTCCACCGCACATCCGCCTGGCCGACCTGGTGGGGGCGCGGCCCGCGCTGCGCAGCGGGACGACACTCGCCTTCTGGTCGGGACCCGCCGGCGGCAGTGGACGGACCACGCTGGCACTGACCGTCGCCGTGCTGGCTGCCGAACGGCGGCTGGACGCGCTCCTGCTGGCGCTGGCCGAGCCCTCGGTCTCCGCCTACTTGCGCCTGCCGCGCACGCCCAACGCGACCGCCTTCTTTGAGACCGGCGACCTGGACGCGGCGGAGCAGGCGGTGACCTGGGATGGCGCGGGGAGCCGCAGGCTGCGCGTGCTGCTGGGCCCGGCCCGCCCACGCGACGGTCGCGTGCCGCCGGAGCGGGTGGCAGCGCTGCTCGACGCGGCGCGCCTCGCCGCCCCCCTGCTCTTGCTCGACCTGCCGACGCTGACGGCGGGCGAAAATCCGTGGGTGCTGGAGCCGCTCGTCCGCGCCGATGCCCTGGCGCTGGTCGTGCCGCCCACGGTGACCGGCGTGGCGGCGGCGGTGGAGGCGCTGGCCACCCTGCGCGACCTGGCCGCGCCGGCGCGGGTCCACCTGGCGCTCATCCGCCGCGCCCCCGGCGGCCTGCCGGCGCGCGAGTTCACCGCCGCCGTGCGCGAACTGTGGGGCGACTGCCCGCCGCTGGCGGCGGAAGCGCCCTTCACCCCCGGCCTGCCCGCCCGCCTGGACTGCGGGGAGCTGGTCGAGGCCGTGCTCGCCCCGGCGAAGGGCGAGGAGCTGTGGCTGCAGGCCGCGCGGACGCTCCTCGCCATCGTCCTTCCCTCATCCCCAGAACCGTGATACAATTGTCGTTCGTGACTGCTCACCCTCCCGCAGGTTTGGGCGCAGCTTGCAGCCCGAATCGCACTTCAATGGCCACTCCGATTCGTTGCCCGGTCACTTCCGAACCTGCGAGAGGGTGAGCAAGTACAATCGTTCGCCTTGACAGTGCGCGAATCGAGGAGTACAATACGAACAAAGGTTCTATAGTTCAGGGGTGAGCATGCCTCAGGATGCGATCGTCGTCCGCGGTGCGCGCGAGCACAATCTGAAGAATGTCAACGTCGAGATTCCCCGCAATCGGCTAGTCGTCATCACCGGCATCTCCGGCTCCGGCAAGTCCTCCCTGGCCTTCGACACCATCTTCGCCGAAGGCCAGCGACGCTACGTAGAGTCCCTCTCCGCCTACGCCCGCCAATTCCTGGGTCAGATGGAGAAGCCGGACGTGGACCAGATCGAGGGACTGTCGCCAGCGATCTCGATTGACCAGCGCGGCGTCTCCCACAACCCCCGCTCGACGGTCGGCACGGTCACCGAGATCTATGACTACCTGCGATTGCTCTATGCCCGCATCGGCATCCCCCACTGCCCGCAGTGCGGCCGCCCGGTGGCCAAACAGTCCGCCCAGCAGATCGTGGACGCGCTGCTGGCCCTCCCTGTCGCCACGCGCATCCAGGTGCTGGCTCCGCTGGTCAAGGACCGCAAAGGCCACCACCAGGCGATCTTCGAGGACGTGCGCAAGGCCGGCTTTGTCCGCGTCCGCGTGGACGGACAGGTGCACGACGTGGACGAGGAGATCGAGCTGGACCGCTACAAGATGCACACCATCGAGGCGGTGGTGGATCGGCTGGTCATCGCCGAGGCGGACGACGGCTTCCGCAGCCGCCTGACCGATTCGGTGGAGACGGCGTTGCGGCTGGGCGATGGGGTGGTCATCGTCAACGACATCTCCGCCGACCCGCCGCGTGACCTGCTCTTCTCCGAGCGGCTGGCCTGCCCGACCTGCGGGATCAGCTTGCCGGAGATCGAACCGCGCACTTTCTCATTCAACAGCCCGCACGGAGCCTGCCCGACCTGCCAGGGGTTGGGGACGCGGACGGAGCTGGATCCCGACCTGCTGGTGCCCAACCCTGACCTGTCGCTGGAGGACGGGGCGATCCAGTTCTGGAACACCGCCGATCACGACGGGTACTACTGGCAGGCCATCGAGGCGGCTGCCCGCCACTACCACATCCCGGTGGACCGGCCCTGGCGCGAGTTGACCCCCGCTCAGCAGCGCATCTTCCTCTACGGCAGCGGTGATGAGGAAGTGGCTATGCATTATGTAAACCGAGAGGGTCGCCAGGCGACCTTCCGCACCCGCTTCGAGGGGGTGATCCCCAACCTGCAACGGCGCTATCGGGAGACCAACTCCGACTACATCCGCGCCCGCATCGAGGAGTACATGGCGCGCCGGCCCTGCCCCACCTGCAACGGCGCCCGCCTGCGTCCCGAAGCCCTCGCCGTCACCGTCGCCGGTAAATCCATCCACGAGATCGGCGGGTGGACCGCGCAACGGCTGCTGGGGTGGATCGACGAGCTGTCCAGTTTCCGGTTTCCGGTTTCAGGGTTTCAGGTTGCAGAGTTTCAGGTTGCCGATTCGCCCGCCGAGAACCTGAAACCTGAAACCTTGAAACCTGAAACCACTCTCCTCACCGAGCGCGAGTGGCTCATCGCCCGCCGCATCCTCAAGGAGGTCCACGCCCGGCTGCAGTTCATGGTCAACGTGGGGCTGGAGTACCTGACCCTCGACCGCACCGCCGAATCGCTCTCCGGCGGCGAGGCGCAGCGCATCCGCCTGGCCACCCAGATCGGCTCGCAATTGACCGGCGTGCTCTACGTCCTCGACGAACCAACCATCGGCCTGCACCAGCGCGACAACGAGCGGCTGATCCGCACACTGATGGGCATGCGCGACCTGGGCAACACGTTGCTGGTCGTCGAGCACGACGCGGAGATGACCCGCGCCGCTGACTGGATCATTGACCTGGGGCCGGGCGCCGGCGAGCACGGCGGCGAGGTTGTCGTCGCCGGGACGCTCGCGGAGGTGCTGGCCTGCCCGACCAGCCTGACCGGCGCCTACCTCTCCGGCCGCCGCTCCATCCCGCTCCCGTCCCACCGCCGGCCGGGCAACGGCCGCGCCCTCATCGTCCGCGGGGCGCGCGAGCACAACCTGAAGAACGTGGACGTGCGCATCCCGCTGGGCATGTTCGTCTGCATCACCGGCGTCTCCGGCTCCGGCAAGTCCACCCTGCTGGTGGACATCCTCTACCGGCGGCTGATGCAAATGCTCCACGGCGCGCACGATCCAGTGGGCGACCACGATGCGATCGAGGGGGCCGAGCACATTGACAAGGCAATCAACATAGACCAGTCACCCATCGGCCGCACTCCCCGCTCCAATCCGGCCACCTACACCAACCTGTTCGGGCCGATCCGCGACCTGTTCGCCTCGCTGCCGGAGTCGAAGATGCGCGGCTACCGCGCCGGACGCTTCTCCTTCAACGTCAAGGGCGGGCGCTGCGAGGCTTGCGAGGGCCACGGCACGCTGCGCATCGAGATGCAGTTCCTGCCCGACGTCTACGTCCCCTGCGACGTCTGCCGCGGCCGCCGCTACAACCGCGAGACGCTGCAGGTGCGCTACAAGGGCAATAACATCGCCGAGGTGCTTGACCTGACCGTGGACGAGGCGATCGCGTTCTTCGCCGCCTTCCCGGCCATCCAGCGCAAGCTGCAGACGATCCAGGATGTCGGTCTGGGCTACATCCGCCTGGGCCAGCCCGCGCCGACCCTCTCCGGCGGCGAGGCGCAGCGGGTCAAGCTCTCCCGCGAGCTTTCCCGCCAGGCCACCGGCAATACCCTCTACGTGCTGGACGAACCGAGCGTGGGCCTACACGCTGCCGACGTGGACAAGCTGGTTGCCGTGCTCAACCGCCTGGTGGACGCCGGCAACACGGTGGTCATCATCGAGCACCATCCAGACATCATCAAGGTGGCCGACTGGATCATTGACCTGGGACCGGAGGGCGGCGACGCGGGCGGCTGGATCGTCGCCGAGGGCACGCCGGAGCAAGTGGCACAGGTCGAGGCCAGCTACACCGGCCAGTTCCTGCGCCAGATCCTGGGGCAGGGGCGGGCACCCTCCACCGTGCAATGACCGTCATGGCTTCGGGCGCCCCTGTCCGTTCAATCCGTCCGGGAAATCCGCTGACAGCATCCCCATCCGTGCTACACTCGTTTCGTCCGTCCAGGCAGGATGTTGGGCGTCTCCTTCTTCCTTGCCGCCCGGCCCGCTTTGGGGTACAATGGCAAGCCGGGAGCGAGAGATGAGCACAACCGAAAGCCTTCGTCGTCTGCCGAGCGTGGACCGGCTGCTGGGCGAGCCGGTCCTCAAGGCGCTGTTGCCCGTCTACGGCCACCGGCTGACCGTGGCGGCGGTGCGGGAGACGCTGGATGCGGCGCGGGAAGCGCTGCGCGCCGGCGGCCCGCTGCCCACCCGCGACGAGCTGGCCACCGGCGCGGCGGCCCACCTGCGCGACCACCTGGCCCCGACGCTGCGTCCGCTGATCAACGCTACCGGCGTGATCGTCCACACCAACCTGGGCCGGGCGCCCCTCTCCGCCGCCGCCCGCGCAGCGATGGACGCCGCCACCCGCGGCTATTCCAATCTGGAATACGACCTGGTCGCCGGCGAGCGGGGCGAGCGATCGCTGCACGCCGAGCGGCTGCTGTGCGAGCTGACCGGCGCCGAGGCGGCGCTGGTGGTTAACAACAACGCCGGCGCCGTGCTGCTGGCCCTCACCGGCCTGGCCCAGGGACGCGGCGTGCTCATCTCGCGCGGACAACTGATCGAGATCGGCGGCGGCTTCCGCGTGCCGGAAGTGATGCGCCAGTCTGGCGCGCGGCTGATCGAGGTCGGCACGACCAACCGCACCCACCGACATGACTACGAGCGGGCGCTGGACGACCCGGCGAACGACGTGGCCTTCATTCTCCGCGCCCACCCGTCCAACTTCCGCATCGTCGGCTTCAGCGCCGAGGTTGAGCTGGCCGAGCTGGTCGAACTGGGGCGGGCGCGCGGGGTGCCGGTGATGGACGACCTGGGCAGCGGGGCGCTGCTGGACACGTCCGCCTTCGGCCTGGCCCACGAGCCGACGGTGCAGGAGAGCGTGGCGGCGGGCGCGGGGCTGGTCTGCTTCAGCGGCGACAAGCTGCAGGGCGGGCCGCAGGCGGGCATCATCGTCGGGCGGGCCGATTTCGTCAACCCGCTCAAGCGTCACCCGCTGGCCCGCGCCCTGCGCGCCGACAAGCTCTGCCTGGCCGCGCTCCAGGCGACGCTGCTGCACTACCTGAAGGACGAGGCGACCCGCGAGGTGCCGGTCTGGCGGATGATCGCCGCGCCGCCGGACGAGATCGGGCTGCGGGCGCGCGCCTGGCAACGCCGGCTGCGACGGGCCGGCATCGCCGCCGAGGTCGCCGAAGGGCGCTCCACCGTCGGCGGGGGCAGCCTGCCCGGCCAGACCCTGCCAACGCGGCTGCTGGCCCTGCCGGTGGCCGACCCCGACGGGCTGGCGGCGCGGCTGCGCGCCGGCGCCCCGCCGGTCGTGGCGCGCATCGAGGAGGGCCGCCTGGTGCTCGACCCACGCACGGTGCTGACCAGGGAGGAGCACGAGCTGCTGAGGGCGGTCGAGGAGGCGGTCAGGTGACAGGGGTGCGATGAAAACAAAGCCGCCTGCGATCGTGGAGTATCGGCTTACCAAACATGCGCGCCAGGAGGCAGCACGCCGTGGCATTACCGAAGCTGAGATCGCGCAGGTGTTGTTTGCGCCGGAGCAGAGCGTAGCCGTGCGGGCCGGACGCGTGGTCTACCAGTCGCGGGTGCGAACGGGAGAATCGCGGACGTTTCTGCTGCGGGTGTTTGTGGACATGGACCGGGAGCCGGCAGAGGTTGTCACCGCCTATCGCACGAGCAAGGTGGAGAAGTATTGGAGGGACGAGCGATGAAAGTGATCTACGACAGCGAAACCGATACGCTGACGGTCATCTTCAGCGAGGCGGCGGTGGCGGAGAGCGATGAGGACAAGCCGGGGGTGATTCTCGACTATGATGCCTCGGGGGGACTGGTCTCTCTGGAAATCCTGGACGCTTCGCGGCGAGTGGGGTTGCCCACCCGCATCGAGTACCAGGTAGTTCCGGCAGGAGCATAGGCAAGTCATGAAACAAGACCTGGATCACCTCATGGAACAGCGCAACTTGGACGCGGCCGTCGTGGCCGGGAACGTCCACGGCAACCCCAACCTGGCCTACATGCTCAACGGCGCGACGGTCGGCCAGGGCATCGTGGTCAAGAA
>DAOTYW010000124.1:0-1673 GCA_034434755.1 Anaerolineae bacterium
AACACGGCTGCCTGACCTCCAGGAAGGAAAGGATAGCCCAATTATACCATGACCGCTGTGTCCTCTCTGCCCTTTTTAAGCACCCTCCGCCGGGCGGGAGAGGGGCGGGGGTAGGGGGTGGGGTGAGGAGCCGGCACACTGGCCCTGCCAGCACCAGGCCTAGAAAGGGTAGGCAGTTACGGGCTAACACGGATTGCATAGAATCCGTGTAATTCACATAATCCGTGTTAACCTACCGTCTGGCGATCTCCAACCCGCTGCGGCCGGTCGGTGGCTTCTCCCCGGACGGCGTGCCCTTCCCCGCTCCTCTGTCCTGCGGCGGCTTGACCATCGTCCGCACGATGGCCAGGGCAGACGCAGCGCGGGCGGCGACGTCCGCTTCCCCTTGCTCCCGCATCCGTTGCTCGACCTCGGCTAACAGGCTGTGAAACGTCTCGGTGACGAGCGGGCGGTTGCTCTCCAGGATGTGGCGTACCTGTTCGTCGCTTTCCGCTTCCATGATCGCGTTGAGGAGCAGCAGTTCGGGGGGGATGCCCTCCTGGAGTAGCCCGATCAGCATCTGGCGCAGCGCGTCGAGCTGCGCGGCGACCTGGTGCTCCCCGGCCTGCCGGGCACGGGACAGTTCCGAGGTCAGGAGGCTGAAGAACAGCTCATCCATCTCCGCGATGTGACGGCGGGCGAGCAGTTCCGGCTTCTCCGTCGTCAGCAGGTCGCGCAACAGGGCGACGCGCGCCTGGACGATCTCCTGGGCCTGTTGCTGCATCGCCTCGCGGATGGCCAACACCTCCTGGCGCACGGCTTCCAATCGCTGGCGCTGCGCGTCGTCCGGTGTGGTCTCGATCCGCTGGGTGAGCATTTGGAAGAAGAGGTAGTCAATCAGCGGCTGGCCGAAGGCGATCAGCCCGGCCCGCAGGTCGGGATCGTCGCTGGCGACGAGCAGTTCGACCAGCTTCTCCCGCGTCGGCTGCTCCTGCAGCGCCTGCAGCGCCTGCTCGCGGACCGCGATGCGCCGGCCCCACGGGGTCGCCTCGGTCAGCGACGAGCGCAGTTCGGACAGCCGCTGCACTACATCCGTCTGCCCCACCGCTTCCGCCTGGGCCAGGTTGAGGTCCAGCAGATGGAAGAAGACGTCGTCGAGCAGCGCTTCGTTCTCGCTGATCACCGCTGGCCGTTCCTCGGCCGCGGTCTCGAACAGCCGTTTGAGCAGCGCCGACCTGGCTTTCTGCGCCTCGACCATTTCCTGGGTGATGCCATCCGCCTCCAGGACGCGGTTGACCAGGCTTTCGTAGGAGAAGAAGACCTGTGGGTTGAGCAGGTAACCCTTGCGCTGTTCCGGTGGCATCTGGTTGAGCACCGCTCTCGACAGCGAACCGATGAGCTGCTGCCGCTCCAGATCGGTGCGCCCGGCCTCCATCGGCATGAAGACCAGCGCCAGCTCCTTCGCCGGGTCGTGGTAGATGAACGGCAGGTTCAACGAGCCGGCCATCCGGCAGTTCGGGCAGACGATCATGTTGACCTGGCCGCCGAGCAGCCGGTTCTTGACCGTCGGGTCGAGTTCCACGTCCAACACCTGTTCCACCGGCGTCGCAAAGGGCTGCCGACAGTTGGGACAGGTCACCTGGGCCATCGCTTGAGCCATTGTCTATCCTTTCGTCGAATTTGGGTAGGGGGTA
>DAOTYW010000125.1:0-6242 GCA_034434755.1 Anaerolineae bacterium
GCCCGGCGGGAGAGGGGCGGGGGCCAGGGGGTGGGGTGAGGGGCCGGCACACCGGCCCTGCCAGCACCAGGCCTGGTAAAGGGTAGGCAGTTACGTTCATTGTTCATTGATAAAGTGGCTTGGATCTCCCGCAGCAGCGGCGGGATTGTCTCCCCCTCCAGGACGCGGATGCGCAGGGCATAGAGCCAGAGGTCGGGCCCCTGCAGCACCAGCGTCTCACCTGGCCCCTCCAGCCAGCGCTCAGCGAAGCGGAATCCGTGCAGGCCGCGCCAGACGAGCGGGGCCGTGGCGGTGACCTCCACGGTCACGTCGGGCGGGCAGGTGGCCTCCAGGAACATCCGGGCCGTGTCGGCGGTCAGGGGTTCCGCCGCTCCCGGCGCCCACCACAGGCCCACTTCCCCACCGGCGCCTGTCCATACCTGACTGCCGGCTGTCGTATCCCCCTCCGCCAACCGCAGCGAGAAACTCCGAGGGATGGAGAGAGCGACGCCGGGTCGCACGTGGCCGCGCAGGTCCCACAGCGCCACCGGTCGCGGCTGGAAGAGCCGCAGCGGATCACCGCTGACCGACACGTCGCTGAACACGAAGACGCGCAGCCGCCAGTCCCCCGGCGGCGACTCCAGCGGCAGGTGCAGCGGGAGCGGGGAAACGTAGGCCCCGCCCTCCGCCGGCTGCAAGTCGGTCTCCAACCGCAGATGGTAGAGCGGGTCGCTCACCCACACCCGCACCCGCGCCTCGGGATCGCGCTCGGCCAGCCCCGGCAGTTCGACGCGGATCGGCACGTCCTCCAGCGCGGAGACCGTGACCGGCCAGCGGATGGTCAGCGCCACCGGCGGCAGCGGCGTGGGCGTGGGGGATGGCAGCGGCGTGGCCGTGATGGTGGCCATGGGCCGGGGCGTGGGGGTCGGCGGGGGAGCGCCGCACGATGCCAACAGCACAGCCAGCACGAATAGACCTCCGAGGCCGCTCAGGCCACGGAAGCCTGCGCGCTCACTCCCGCCCATCACGCAGCACCGTCTCCAGCAGGCCGGCCAGCGAGCGGGGCACCCTGGCCGTGATCCGCGTCCCCCGCGCAGTGTGCTTCTCCGACTCGATCATCCCCTGCTCGTGGATGCTCTGCACCAGGTCGCCGCGGGAGAAGGGGATGGTCACCTGCACCGGCACCAGCTCCGCATCCAGCACGTCCTGCACCGCCTGCAGCAACCGGTCGAGCCCGTAGCCCGTCCGCGCCGAGATCGGGACGCAGTTGGGCAGTTCGGCGGTCAGGGGGGCAGGCAGGCGCAAGTCGGGCAGCCGATCCACCTTATTCAGCGCGGTGACCATCGGTTTGCCCGCCGCGCCGATCTCCTCCAGCGTCTCCAGCACCGCCTGGGCCTGGCGCAGCGCCTGCGGATGGGTGACGTCGAGGACGTGCAGCAACACATCGGCCTCGGCTGTCTCCTCCAGCGTGGCGCGGAAGGCGGCGATCAGGTGGGTAGGCAGCTTCTGGATGAAACCGACCGTGTCGGTGAAGAGGACAACCCGCCCGCCGGTCAGGGTGACGCGACGGGTAGTCGGGTCGAGGGTGGCGAAGAGTTTGTCCTCCACCAGCACATCGGCGCCGGAGAGGGCGTTGAGCAGGGTGGACTTGCCGGCGTTCGTGTAGCCGACGATGGAGACGACCGGAACGCCCTCCTTCCGTCGGTGGGCGCGGTAGCGGCTGCGGTGGGCGCGGACCTTTTCCAGTTCCTCCTTGAGCCGGGTGATCCGCTGGCCGATCAGCCGCCGGTCGATCTCCAGTTGCATCTCGCCGGGGCCACGCAGGCCGACCCCGCCGGTGGCTCCGCCGGCCCGCCCGCCCGCCTGACGGGCCAGATGGGTCCAGGCCCCGGTCAGGCGCGGTAGCCGGTACTCGTACTGGGCCAGCTCCACCTGCAACGCCCCCTCGCGTGTCTGCGCGTGCTGGGCGAAGATGTCCAGGATCAACGCAGTGCGGTCAATGACCTTGACCCGCTCTCCCAGAGCCTTCTCCAGCTCGCGCTGGTGGCGCGGCGAGAGCTCGTCGTCAAAGATGACCACGTCGGCGGCGGCCTCGGCCACCTGCTCGATCAGCTCCTCGACCTTGCCGGAGCCGATGAAGGTGGCCGGGTTGGGTCGTTCCAGCCGCTGTTCGATCTGCCCGACGACCTCGATGCCGGCGGTGCGGGCCAGTTGGGCCAGCTCCTCCAACGAGGCCTCGACAGGCCAGTCGTCGTCGCCGGGGGCGTTGGGGCCCTTGAACTCCACTCCTACCAGGAAACCGCGCTCCTGCAGCGCGCCGGTCGGTTCTGTCGGTCTGGCGATGGGACACCTCCTTGCGGAACTGGGGTCACTCCCTGCCGTCCGCGGCGCCGGTCGTCATCTCTCTTTCAACCAATCCGCCGCCGCTTTCGGCAGCGTCGCCAGCGGGCCGCGGCGGATGGTGGGGCCGGGGAGCGAGTCGAGGAAAGTCCGCCCGTAGGACTTGCTGAGCAGCCGGCGGTCGAACACGGCGACGATGCCACGGTCGGTGCGGGTGCGGATGAGGCGGCCGAACCCTTGCAGGAAGCGCAACACCGCCTCCGGCACGGCGTACTCGTTGAAAGCGTCGTCGAACGTCTCCGCGCGGGCGGCGAAAATCGGATCGGACGGGACGTTGAAGGGCAGCTTGGCGATCGCCAGGCAGCTCAGCGCCTGGCCCGGCACGTCCACCCCCTCCCAGAAGCTGCGCGTGCCCAGCAGCACCGCTCGCTCGGCGGTGCGGAAGCTCTCCAGCATCTGGTTGCGGGAGAGCCCCTGCCCCTGGGCGTAGACGGTGATGTCGTCGCGGGCCAGCGGGGCGGTGATCGCCCGCGCCGTGGCCCGCAGTTGACTGTACGAGGTGAACAGCCCCAATGCCCGCCCACGGGTCGCCCGGAAGAGGGCCAGCATCCCCTGCTCGACCATGCGCTGATGGTCGGGCTGGCCCGGCTCGGCGATGTCGTCCACGATGTAGACCAGGGTCGAGGAAGCGTAGTCGAACGGCGAATCCACGGCCAGCTCCTCCGCTTCCCAAGCGTGCAGCCGTTCGCGGAGGAAATCGAAGCTCCCGCCAGCGCGCAGGGTGGCCGAGGTGAGGACGACCGCCTCCTTCTTGCGGAACAGGTGCTCCTGCACCAGCGGGCCGACGTGGAGCGGGGCGGCGTGGACCGACAGCGGGGCCTGGCCGGGGCCGATCTCGACCCAGTAGATCGTCTGCGGCTGCGGCTGGGTGACGAAGCGCTCCAGGTGACCGTGCACCTCGGTCAACTGGCGGGACAGGCCGATCAGTTCGGGCAGCAAGTCGGTCAGGTCCTTGAGGCCCTGGTTGATTAGCTCGTTCAGTCCATCGGCCAGCCGCGCCAGCCCGTCGGCGACGGTCCGCAGCGGCGCGCCGGCCTCGTCCCAGGCGATCTCGACGCGGTCCCAGGCCGGCTGCACCCGCTGGGCGGGGGTGATGCGCAACGGGGTGGCGTAGTGGCGGTTCGCCTGCCCTTCGGACATCCCGCTCACGCACTCCTCCAGGCAGTCGAAGAACCCCTCCAGGGCGAAGCCGGCCCGCTCGACGGCGCGGGCGACCTGGGCGACAGCGCCCTCGATCCTGTTCAGCGTCGGGCGGTCCGGTTTCGCCGAACGACAGCGGCCGAGCACCTGTCCCAGCAGGGCGGAGAAGCCCCCCGCGCTGTGGGCGTGGCCGACCCGTTCCAGCGTCCGCTGGATCGTCTGGCGGTCGGTGGCGAAGGACAGGCCGTTGGTAGTGGCCGCCTCCAGGTTGTGCGCCTCGTCCACGATCAGGTAGCGGTACTCCGGTAGGGCGCGGTTCTGGACGGCCACGTCGGCCAGCAGGAGAGCGTGGTTGACAATCACCAGATGGGCCGATGCGGCGGCCTGGTGGGCGTTGTAGAAGAAACAGGCCCCGCGATGGAGGTGGCGGCACTGTTCGGGATCGCAACCCTCGTTCTGCGCCGAGAGGTCGAGCCAGACGGCGCGCTCCGCCGACGTCGGCAGGAACAGCCCATCCCCGTCGCCGTCGGGCGTGTTGGGCAGCCAGATCAGGACGCGGGCCAGCACATCCATTTCCTGAGGGGATGCCGGTCCGACCCGGCGCAGAGCCTCCAGGCGAGCCGGGCAGAGGTAGTGCGAACGGCCCTTGAGCACTGCCGAGCGAAAGTCAATGTTCAGCGTCTGGGCCAGGTCCGGCAGGTCCTTGCGCTGGAGCTGCTCCTGGAGGTTGATCGTGTTAGTGGAGACGACCACCCGTTCGGCGTTCTGCGTCGCCCAGTAGACGGCGGGGAGCAGGTAGGCCAGCGACTTCCCGACGCCGGTCGGGGCCTCGACGATCAGGTGGCGGCCCTCGTTGAGGGCGCGGGCGACGGCGCGGAGCATCTCCACCTGTTGCGGGCGGTGTTCGTAGCCGGGGAAGCGGCGGGCGAAGGCCCCGTCCTCCTCCAGCAGCGCGGCCAGCGCGTCCACCTCCACCGGCCGGCGCGTCTCCTCCGGCTCCAGCGGCGGTTCGGGCGGGCGAGCGAGCAGGGCGACCGGGCGCTGATCTGCCACGCCGCGCTTAGCCGCCAACTGCGCGCCGATCGCCCCGCTGACCGCTCCGCGCGCCATCTCGCGCTGCACCTGCCGGAAGAACTCCGTCGCTAGCCAGCCCACCCGTTCGCCGTGGCGGATCAACTCCTCCACCAACTTCGGCGGCAGCGCCAGCGCCCGCTCGAAGAGGGCCAGGAAGAGACGAGCGGATGCCCGGGCGTCGTCCAGCGCCCGATGGTCCTCCGGCACGGGCAGGCCCAGCAACGCGCTCAGCTCCCGCAGGCTGTAGCGGCGGGCATCGGGGGCCAGCACGGTGGCGATCTGGAAGGTATCCAGCCAGCGGTTCGCGTCCAGCAGCGACCAGCGGCCCAGGAAGCCCAGGTCGAAGCCCACACTGTGGCCGATCACCAGCCGGTCGCCGACAAAGCGGCGCAGGCTGCTCAGTACCTCGTGAATGGAAGGCGCGTCGGTCAGGTCCTCATCGCGGATGCCGGTGAGGGCGCTGATCTCGGCGGGCACGGGACGGCCGGGGTTGACCAAGGTGCTGAAGTGGCCCAGCTCTTCCGGACCACGGAACTGCACCGCGCCGATCTCGATGATCGCGTCCCGGTCGGGATCGAGCCCGGTGGTTTCCAGGTCGAGGGCAACGTAGACGGGCAACATGCTTCGCCTTTCGTAAATACCTACACGCCATCCTCCCGCAGGTTAGAAAGCGGCTGGCAAGAGGGCGAGCAGCTCATGGCGGCGCACTTCAGTGCGGAGATTACGCCCGAACCTGCGAGAGGGTAGGCAGTTACCGCCTTTCGAACAATCGTGCGGGGGATTATACCAGGGAAGCGGGGAAAATCAAAGCCTCATTCGCCAGCACGCCGGCCACGCCAGCCTCAGGCCCGAGCGAGGGCGGGCAGGTTGCGCGCTCTCCGTGTCTGGAGTGCCCCTACCTACGGGCTACCGAAGAGCCATTGCTCGATCCGTTCCCAGAACGAGAGGGACGGGGGCGCAGCGGGCGGCGGCGCCGGGGTAGTGGTGGGCGCGGGCGTGGCGACGATCAGGCGCACCTCACCCTCGCGGGTCATCCCGCCCTCGACCCGCGCCCACTCTTCGGGATAGTCGGCGGAGGAGACGTGGGCCAGTTGTTGCTGGAGCTGTGCGTTGCGCTCCTGCTGATAGGCAACGAGGGGGGTCAACTCATCCTCGGCGGTGTGCAGGCGGTGCAGCCGGTCTACCTGCCGCCAGAGGCACAGAGACAACACGCCGAGCAGCGCCAGGGCGAATAGCCCAAGCGCAACAGGCAACCAGCGCACCGACTGTTCCTGTTTCCCTTTCATCGTTATCTCCGGCCTCCCGTGTGGACAGCCTTATGATACTGCAAGCGGGCAGGAAGTCAAGTCACCAGGATACAACGCAACTACGCCCTCCCGCAGGTTTGGGCGCAACGTGCAGCCCAAATCGCACAGCAATGGCCACTACGATGCGTTGCGCGGTCACTTCCGAACCTGCGGGAGAGATGAGCAGTGTAACTGCCTACCCTTTACCAGGCCTGGTGCTGGCAAGGCCGGTGTGCCGGCCCCTCACCCCACCCCCTGGCCCCCGCCTCCCGCCGGAGGGTGCTTAAAAAAGCCAGTGAAACAGAGGGGAGGGCTTGGAGGACACCTTGTGATGCCGACGCGTGACCGCTATCCACCGGCTCC
>DAOTYW010000126.1:0-2431 GCA_034434755.1 Anaerolineae bacterium
CTCCCGCCCGGCGGGAGAGGGGCGGGGGTAGGAGGTGGGGTGAGGGCGAAGGACAGCCAGCGCCGCGGACGGTAGGCAGTTACGCCCCGAAACTGAAATGCACTCGTTGGCGGTCTATCGCTCCTGTCCGCCCGGCGCAACGCGGCGCAGGGCGGCGTAGAGGCCCAGGAGGGCAGCCAGTGTCTGTAGGCCGCAGAGCGCCCCGACCAGCGTCTCTGTGCCGCCCGTCTCCCCGTCGTCCGTGGGCGGCAAGGGCGTCCAGGTAGGGAACGGGTGCGCCGTCGCCGGCAAGGTGGGCGAGGGGCGTGGGGTGGGGAGGGGCGGCGGTGGGCTCGGCGAGGGTGTGGGCGGCGTCGGGCTGGGCGTCTCGCCGGGCGTCGGTGTGGCCGTCGGCGTGGCCGTCGGCGTGGGGCTGGCGGTCGGCGGCGGGGTGGGGGAGCCCTCCTCGCCCAGGAGGACGATCTCATCGGTCGCGGCGGACGTCCGCCCGGCCGCGTCGCGGAACTGCACGTAGACGAGGTGCGGCCCCGCGTCGGACGGCAGCGTCCAGTCCACCAGCGGCTCCCACGGGCGCCAGGCGAGGCCCTCGAAGCTGGGAGTGTTGCTGATGCGCATCTCGATCGCCCGGCCCATCGAGAGCAGCCCCTCGCCCTCCGGCTGCGCTTCCTCGTTGGTCAGGTGAAGGGTCACCTGGGGCGATACGGTGATCGGAGCGTCGTCGTTTATGAAGACCGGCAAGACGTTGGGCCGCGCGCCGAAGTCGAGTACGATGTATAGCTGACCGCCCGTGCTGGCGGTCACGCCGATGCCTATCTCGCGGAAGCGCTCGCTGAACAGGTCCGCCTGGCTGTCGGGGTCGCTGGTGAACCAGGCGAAGGCACTGTCAATGTAGCCGGAGCCGATCCAGAACCGTTCGCCCGTCGCCGACGGCCAGGCGGCGTAGCCGGCCTGGGCGATCCGCTGGCTGGGGGTCGAGCCGTCGGAGCCGGTGGAGGAGCTGAGGTTGTGGGTGACCAGGTCGTCGGCGTGGCGCTGAGCGGCGGCGTTCAGCGCCGGCGCAAGGGCATAGGGGGCCAGGCCAGCGTCCACGCGCGCCGCGTTGATCAGATCGGCCAGCGCGGCGGCGGGGTACTCCTGACCCTGCGCCGCTCCCGCCAGGAAGAGCAGGAGACCCAGCAGGGCGATAGCGGAGAGGCGTATTTCGAATCGTCGGGTGCGGACTAGGGGATGCACAGCGTCTGTCCGGCCAGGATCAGGCGGATATTGGCGATGCGGTTGACCTCGGCGAGGGTCCACAGATTGACGTTGTAGTTCAGCGAGATGCGGAAGAGGTTCTCCCCGCGCTGGACGACGTGGGTGGCGCGGCAGGCAGGGGCGGGCGTGGGCGGGGCGTTGCTGCCGAACTGCCGCTGCGCTGCTGCGCCCGCCGGCATGGGCGACCAGGGGCTGTTGGGGATCGCCAAGCGGTTGCCGGAGTGGATCACTCGCGGGTTGACCAGGTGGTTGCAGACGGCGATGGCCGAAGGCTGCACCTGGTAGGCCCGGCCGATGGTGTAGAGCGTCTCGCCCCACTGCACGGTGTGGTAACCCAGGACCGTGCCGCAGGCGGGCGAGGGGGGCGCGGCTGCCGTTGTGGCGCTGGGTGTGGCGGTCGGCGCCGGCGCAGCCTCGCCGACCACGATCTGCCCGTTCTGCTCCGTCGCCATGATGCTGAAGCCTGTCGTATCCGCCAGGAAGAAATCGCTGAAAGTGATCGGCGAGGTCCCGGCTGCGCGCCCGCGGAAGGTGATCGTGGCGATGACGCCGCTGCCTTCCGCCGCCGGGGTCAGAGGGTCCTGTCCGAACTGAAAGTCAATGTAGCCGAGGTCCAGGTTCGCCTGGTTCAAGTCCACGTAGTCGGGGGAAAGGAAGGGGCCGAGCTCGATCTGTACGCCTTCCGTGGATGGGTCGGCATCCACGACCTCCAGCACCGACGGGTCGTAGTCCAGATTGACCAGCGCGCTGGAGAGATCGTTGACGTTCTCGACCACCACCTGGATGGGGAAGGTGCCGCCGACCGATAGTTGGGCGGTGGCCGGCTGCAGGCGGATGACTGCTTCGCCCTGGGCGCGCGTCGGCGCGGCCAGCGACGGGGCGAGCATCAGCACAAGCACCCCGGCCGCACACGCGACAGCGATGGCGAGAGGCCTGTTTCGCTTCATCGTCCACCTCCCGTTGGATCTGTGACCCTGTGTTGAGCTAAATTATAGCATGTTTTGCGCATTGTGCTTCTGGGGATTCTGTGTACAATATCCCCCATGCCCCTGCTGGTGGACGGCCACAATCTGATCGGACGCATGCCCGACATGAGCCTGGCGGACGCGGACGACGAGGCGGAGCTGGTGCGCCGCCTGCGACGGTACTGTCAGCGCAATCGTCGGCGGGCCACGGT
>DAOTYW010000127.1:0-5098 GCA_034434755.1 Anaerolineae bacterium
AGCAGGAGCGTATTGATCAGCCCCTGCCGCGGCTCGAACACCGTTGCCCGCCACAGCGCCGCCGTGGCGACGGTGGGCGTGATGTAGGGCAGGAAATACAAGATGCGGAAGAAGGACTTGCCACGGATGTTCTGGAACAGGAGGTTGGCCAACAGGAAGGCGAAAATCAGTTGGAAGGGGACGGTGCTGGCGGAGTAGAAGATCGTGTGCAGGATCGATAGCAAATACTCACGCGGCTCGCGCGCCTCGGCGGCATACCGGATCATCCCATCGGCGCCCAGCACCAGCGTCAGGCCGCCGACGATCAGCAGCGCGGCCACGGCCAGCCGCCAGGCCATCCGCCGGCCCGATTCCTGCATGGCAGCCGCCCGCCAGGCGTAGTAGGCGCCGATCAGCAGGCCGATCCCGATCAGCAACAGCACTACGTTGACCGGCTCGCCCAGCAGCCGGGCATAATTCCCCAGCCCGATGAAGCCGCCCCGCGTGATCCGCCAGTTGTACAGACTGATGTAGAAGGCGTAGCCCACGGGGAGAATGCCGAAGGCAAACAGAATGATCGTCGCCGGGGCAAGGAAGAGGTAAGCCTGGAGGGCCTGGTCGGCCCGTCGCCTGCGGGCTGGCCGTCGTCGGGCCGGCTCGTCCGTCGAATCGGCCGCTGGCACATCGTTGGGCATCGCGACTCCTGTGTGCGGAGGGTCCATCGAAGCGGTGGAATTATAGCACCGAAGCCGGAGGGGTGTCAAACCGTGACGACGGGTGGGTGTGCTCCACTTTGCCGCCATTTGACGCTCGTCCGTTCTGTGCTATACTGATGAGTCGAGAAGGGGTTGATGAACCAGCCGGTGCTCGTCCTCAATGGGAACTACGAACCGCTCCACGTCTGCACAACCAAGCGGGCGATGGGACTGTTGCTCTCCGGCAAGGCCACGGTGTTGGAGAACGGCCGCGGCTTCGTCCGCACCGTTTCGGCTGTCTACGAGCGCCCCTCGGTCATCCGCCTGTCCTTCGTCGTCCACCGCCCCCGTCCGCAGGTGCGCCTGAACAAGCGCGAGATCCTGCGGCGGGACGGATACCGCTGCCAGTACTGCGGCCGCGAGTCGTCCAACCTGACCGTGGACCACGTCGTGCCGCGCTACCGCGGCGGGGAGCACTGTTGGGAGAACCTGGTTGCTGCCTGTCCAGCCTGCAATCGCCGCAAGGGGGGCCGCACGCTGGAGGAAGCCGCCATGCGTCTGTTGCACGAGCCCCACGAACCGCACCCGACCGCCCGCTACCTGTTCGCCCCCTACCTGCGGGAGAACGCCGGCTGGGAGCGCTACGTGGCCGGCTGGTAGACCGCTACACCCGCTCGAAAGGATCGAACATGCGGGCGTACTCCTGCAGGGCGAAGCGGTCGGTCATCCCGGCGATGTAGTCACAGATCACGGTATAGAGGTCCTCCCCCGCCGCGGCCCGCGCCTGCACGTCCTTCGGCAACTGCGCCGGTTCGGCGACGTAGGCCGTGAACAGTTCGGTCAGCAACCGTTCAGCCTTCTTCTGCATCCGCATGACCCGTGGGTGACGGTAAAGGTTGGCGTAGAGAAAGCCCTTCAGCTCGCGGTTCATGCGCTGCACGTCGGGGGAGAACGAGACGATGTTCTCATCCAGGGCGCGCACGTCCTCCACGCAGGTGACCCCGGCCTCGTCCAGCCGCCGCGCCGTCTCGGCGATCAGGTCGGTAACCAGCGTGCCGATCAGCCGGCGGATCAGCCGGTGACGGACCAGGTCGCTGAAGTGGTCGCCGTCCCAACCGATGCTTTTCTTCAGCCACTCCCACCAGGCCAAACCATCCAGGTCGCGCGGGGACAGCAGCCCGGAGCAGAGGCCATCGTCCAGGTCGTGGGCATTGTAGGCGATCTCATCGGCGGGGTTGGCCAGTTGCGTCTCCAGCGTCCCCCGCCGCTCCGGTTCGAAGCGGGCCGCGTCGGCGACGTCGTACTCCGTCTCATGCTTGACGATCCCCTCGCGCACCTCCCAGGTCAGGTTGAGGCCGCGGAAGGCGGGAAAGCGCTGTTCGAGGAACTCGACGATGCGCAGGCTCTGCCGGTTGTGATCGAAGCCGCCGTGCCCGGCCATCAGATGGTTCAGCGTCGCCTCCCCGGCGTGACCGAACGCCGGGTGGCCTAGGTCGTGGGCCAGGCAGATCGCCTCGACCAGGTCCTCGTTCGCCCCCAGGGCGCGGGCCAGCGTCCGCCCGATCTGCGCCACCTCCAGCGTGTGCGTCAGGCGGGTGCGGTAGTAGTCTCCCTCCAGAATGACGAAGACCTGGGTCTTGTACTCCAGGCGGCGGAAGGCGGTGGTGTGGAGGATGCGGTCACGGTCGCGCTGGAAAGCGGTGCGGTACTCGTGTTCCGTCTCTGCTACCTCTCGACCGCGCGAGTCGTGGCTCTTGCAGCCGTAAGGGGCCAGGGAAGCCGCCTCGCGTTCCTCGATCATCTCCCGGCTGACGAACATCCTGCACCTCCGGTATTTCAGTGTATCATTCCGAGGGCCGCTTGTCAAACTTGGGGAGGTCGGGTTTCCTCATTCCCCTTGCCGATGCTATAATACGCCCCGCCCTGACGAGAGGAGGATGGTATGGGACCGTTGTTCTACCCTTCGTATCAAAGCCTGCACCTGGCCGACGTGATTTTTGAGGAAATCGCCGCTCACGTCCCCGGCTTCGTCGGGCGGCTGGGCGCGGCCTGGTACTGGCGGCTGGCCGGCGGGACGCTGGTCACCTTCCGGCTGGACTTCACGGTCACCGAGGAGCGCTGGGACACGATCCGCGCCGAGGCGACCAGTCCGCGCGTCGGCCTGTACAACGCCGCCGATTTCCCCTTCGCTGCCTACGGCACGGCCCTTTCCTCCCCGCCCTACATCCACGAGCTGCAGGGCCTGGCCGAGTGGTCGAACCGGCTCTACTTCCAGATGGGCCACCTGATCGCCGACGCGACCCAGTGGCTGCAGATGCTGCAGGCCAACGCGATCGCCCCGCACGTCGCGCCGCCGGCTGCCTTCCCCTACCTGACCCCGTTGGAGCGGGAGCTGGTGTGCACCGCGCTGGAGGAGATGGACGGTTATTTCCGACTGGCGCGGCTGCAACAGATATTTGCCGGGCGTATCTCCCGTCGCGCGCTCAGCCGGCTGGCCGAGGAGTGGCAGGCGCTGGGGCTGCTGACCTCGCCCCCACGCCGGGTGACCTACGCCCTGAGGGCGCTGGTGGAGGCGGATGCATGACGGTGGTGCAGGGCGACGCGCACGTCGTCGAAGTGGCCGCGGCCGGCCCCTACCGACGGGTGCGGTTGCGCATCCCGCCCATCGCCGCGCGGCTGCGGCCGGGGCAGTTCGCCATGGCCGACCTGGGCGGGGCGCTGCGGGCGCCGTGGCTGCCCAGCGACGCGGACGCGGAGGAGTTGGACGTACTGCTCCCGTCCGACGGTCGCGCTGTCCCGCCGCCGGGCGGGGTGGTGAACCTGCTGGGCCCGCTGGGTCGCCCGCTGGACATGCCCGCGCCGCCGGCGCGCCTGCTCCTGGTGGCCGATGACAGGCGCCTGCCGGCGCTGCTGCTGGCGGCCCGTCGCGCCCTCGCCGCCGGTTGCCCGGTGTCCCTGTTGCTCTCCGCGCCCAGCGCTGCCGCGCTCTACCCGCTCGCCGCCCTGCCGCCGGCGCTGGAGGTGCACCTCGTCACCGCCGATGGGTCGGCAGGGCGGGCCGGCTCGCCGCTGGAGCTGCTGACCGGCGGACCGTCGCCGCTGCTGTCCTGGGCCGACCGGCTGCTGGCGGCGACCGACCCGGCGCTCTATCCCGCGCTGGCCCAGGCGGTGCGGGCAACCCGCCTGCGTCCGCCCGCCGGCTACGCCCAGGCGCTCTACCTGCCGACCGTCGTCTGCGGCGTAGGAGCCTGCGGCGGCTGCGCCGTCCCCGCCGGCAGCGGCTACCGGCGCGCCTGCAGCGACGGGCCGTTCTTCGACCTCCTGGAGCTGGAGGCGGTATGAGCGTTTCCCTGCACGGCAGCAAGAGCGACCTGTCGCTGCGCAACCCGTTGCTGGTCGCTGCCGGCTGCGCCGGCCTGGGGACGGAGTACCGCGGCCTACTGGACGTGCAGTCGTTGGGCGCGCTGGTCGTCGGCCCGGTGACCATGCGCGCCCGAGCGGGGGCCGCGCCGCCGCGCGCCGTGCCGCTCCCCGGCGGGCTGCTCCTGCACACCGGGCTGGACAACCCCGGCCTGTCCGTCGTCCTGCGCCGCTGCGCCCGCGCCTGGGCGCGCACCCCGACGGCAGTGATCTTCCACCTGGCCGCCACCACGCCGGGCGAGGTCGCCGCCGCCGGCCTGCGGCTGAGCGGCGTGGACGCCCTGGTCGCGGTCGAGCTGGGCCTGCCCGATGGAGCCGACCCGGATGAGGTCGCCGCGCTGGTCGGCGCGGCGCGCTCGGCCCTCACCCTGCCCCTGCTGGTGCGTTTGCCGCTGAGCAGCGCCGTCTGGCTGGCCGAGGCGGCCGTCGAGGGCGGGGCGGACGCGCTGACCGTCGGCGCGCCGCCGCGCGGGAGCGCTGTCCACGAGGGGCGCTTCGTCACCGGGCGGCTCTACGGGCCGCTCGTCCACCCGCTGGCCCTGCGCGCGCTGCGCCAGGTGGCCGGCAGCGTCAAGGTGCCGTTGATCGGCTGCGGCGGCGTCTACTCCACCGCCGACGCGCGCGCCTTCCTGCAGGCAGGGGCCGTCGCCGTGCAGGTGGACGCCGCCCTCTGGCGCGACCCGGCCGGCGTGGGGCGGATGGCGCAGGAATTGGCAGCCGCGCCGGCCTGAAGCCCGGCGCCGGGCCTGTTCCCCGCGCCGCCGGTTCACGACAGCGCTGTTCCCCCTACGCGGACGGGAAGTGTGGTATAATGATGTAACTCCGCTCGCAGCAATCTTCAGATGTGCAGGATAGGGGAAGATGGTACAGACGAAGAATCTCGAGGATTTGGTGAGGGATCTCCCACCCGGGTAGCACTCCAGTAAACCGTGGAACTTGAAAAAATGAGGATCCTGTGGCACTCTTGGGGTTGCTAAGAACGTGCGCTTTGCTCGTTCATCTGG
>DAOTYW010000128.1:0-5433 GCA_034434755.1 Anaerolineae bacterium
GGCGTTATTGTACCACACTTGCATGAGGTGCCAAGGCGCTACCTTTTTTCAGTGGAGTCATATCTTGGTTGGATCATATGTTTATTCCGTTACCAGCAGCGCGTCGGCGGGCATGCCGGGCTTGAGCGCGTGATCGGGGTTGGAAATGACGACTTCGACGGCGAAGACCATGTTGACCCGCTCCTCCTGCGTCTGCACGTTGCGGGGGATGAACTCGGCCTGGCTGGCGATGGCGGCGACCCGCCCGAGGAAGACCCTTTCCGGGAAGGAGTCCACCCGCACCTCCACCGACTGGCCCACCTGTACCTGCCCCAGGCGGTTCTCCGGCACGTAGATCGTCAGGTTGACCGTATCCAGGTCGGCCAGGACGACGAGGGGGGCACCCGCGCTGGCCAGTTCCCCGACGTGACCGATCACCTCCAACACCTGGCCGCTGGCCGGCGAGACGATGACGGTCTTGTCCAACAAGGCCAGCGCGCCGTCCAACTGGGCCTGGGCTTGCTGTACCTGCGCCTCGACGGCGGCGATCTCCGCCTCGGTCGCCCCGGCCCGCAGCCCGTCCAACTGGGCGCGGGCCAGCGCCACCGTTGCCTCGGCGGCGCGGAACTGGGTCTCGGCCGCGTTCACCTGGGCCTGCAGCGCCTGCGGATCGCGGCGCATCGCGTAGAGCAGGTTCAGCGCCTCCTGCGCGCCCTGGCGGGTCGCTTCTGCCGCGCTCACGCCGGCGGAAGCTCGCGCGTAGTCATTGGGCAGCAGGTACGCCTCGATGGTGTAGTGGAAAGTGACCCATTTGTAGACGGTGGCGTAGCCGTTCTCCAGAACGACTTCCCAATTCTCGTAGGTATAGGTGCCGTCGGCCAGGTCGCCGATCAGCGCGACCAGTTCCGGCGGCAGGCCGGGGAGGAGGTCCTCGATCGGGCCGCTGGCAACCTGGACACGCTCCTGCGAGCCGGCCGGGTGATCGGCCAGAATGTGCTGGAAAGCATCGTTGGCGATGCCGGCGGTGCTGCGCAGCGCAGTAGCCTGGGAGACACCGGCCTGGCTGGCGGCCAACTGTGCCTCGGCCAGCGCGATCTGGGCGTCCAGCTCCTGTGGGTTCTCGACCATCGCCAGCAGGTCCTGCCAGGCCTGGTAGGCCCCGTCGCGGGCGGCCTCGGCCTGTTCGAGCGCGGCCTGGGCCTGGCGGATGCGCTCGGGGCGCGCCCCGGCGCGCACCTGGGCCAGCGTCGCCTGGGCGACTTCCAGGGCGGCGCGGGCCACGTCCGCCTGGGCCTGGGCCAGCCGGTCGTCCAAACGCACCAGTACCTGGCCAGCCTCCACCTCGTCCCCGTCGGCCACCGGCAGCTCGACGATCCGCCCGCTCACCTCGGCGGCGATGCTGACCTCCTCCGCCTCGATGAAGCCGGAAGCGATGATCCCGTCGGTGGTCGGATCGTCCCGCCCCAACCACGCCGCCGCCTGTTGGCGGACGGCCGGACGGGTGGCGAGGACGACGCCCGCCGACATCACGGCAACGGCGAGAACGATGATTACGATACGTTTACGACTCATGCGCCTGCTCCTGTCGTGGGACGGGCCGGCGGCCCGTCCTGCGACGATTTGACCGCGCCGGCTGTGGACGGGCCGGCGGCCCGTCCTACAACGGAACATCTAGCGCACGTTCGAGATGAAGACGTCCTCCAGGGACGGCGCGATGAGGTCCATCGTCCGCACTTGCACGCCCGCCGCGGCCAGTGCCCCGGCGATGCGCGCCTGCTGGTCGGCGATCCCGTCGGCGACGACGTGGATCAGCGCGCCGTACAGCGCCACCTCGTCGAAGCGGCCCATCTGCCGCAGGACGTTGATCGCAGCGTCAGGCGGAGCGCAATCAATCTCCAACACCTGCCCCTGCATCCGATGCAGCTTGATCTCCCCCGGCGACCCCTGGGCGATGATCCGCCCGTTGTGGATGAAGGCCAGGTCCTGGCAGTGCTCGGCCTCGTCCATGTAGTGAGTGGTGACGAAGATCGTCGTCCCGCCCTCGGCCAACCGGTAGAGCAGGTCCCAGAAGGCGCGCCGCGAGATGGGATCCACGCCGGCGGTCGGCTCGTCCAGGAAGAGCATGCGCGGCTCGTGGAGGATCGCCGCGCCGAGGGCCAGCCGTTGCTTCCAGCCGCCGGCCAGGTTGCGGGTCAGCTCGCCCTCGCGGCCCTGCAACCCGGCCATCTCGATGACGAAGCGCTTCCGCTCGCGCAGCCGTTCGCCGCGCACGCCGTAGGTGCGCCCGTAGAAGTCCAGGTTCTCGCTGACCGTCAGGTCGTGATAGAGGCTGAAGCGCTGCGACATGTAGCCGATGCGCCTGCGCACCTCCTCCGGCTGACGAGTGACGTCGAAGCCCAGGACGGTGGCCCGGCCGGAGGTGGGACGCAGCAGCCCCAGCAGCACGCGGATGGTCGTCGTCTTCCCCGCGCCGTTCGGGCCCAGGAAGCCGAAGATCTCGCCCTGGCGGATGCTGAAGGTCACCCCATCCACGGCGACGAAGTCACCAAACTTCTTGCGCAACTCTACAACGTCAACCGCATAGTCGCTCATGCCCACTCCGAAACGGAACACGCAACACGCACTACGTGTCGTGTGTCGCGTGTTCCGTGTTCTGTTGTCGCCGGCGAATGAGGGAGATGAACGCTTCCTCCATCCGTGGGCGGGTCTGGCGCAGACCGTGGACGGCGATGCCGGCGGCGGCGAGCGCTCCTTGGATCTCTGGAGCGCGCCGCGCGGCGTCGTCCACGAAGATGTGCAGCAGGTCGCCGTAGGTCTGCGATTCCAGCACGCCGGGCAGCTCGGCGACGACCCGGCCGGCCTCGCGCAGCCGGTCGGGGCGCAGTTCCAGCAGCTCGCCCTCGACCAGTCCCTTGATCCGTTCCGGCGTGTCGCAGACGATGAGCTGGCCGGCGAACATCAGCCCGACCCGCGAGCAGCGCTCGGCCTCGTCCATGTAGGGCGTGCTGACGAAGAGCGTTACCCCCTGCAGGTGCAGCTCGGTGAGGATGTCCCAGAACTCGCGCCGCGAGACCGGATCCACGCCGGTGGTCGGCTCGTCCAGGAAGATCACCTCCGGCTGGTGGATGAGCGTGCAGGCCAGGGCGAGCTTCTTCTGCATGCCGCCGGAGAGCTGCGCCGCGCGGCGGCTCTGGAAGCGGGCCAGGCGGGAAAACTCCAGCAGGCGGGCGATGCGCGCCTGGCGCTCCTTCTGGCCGACGCCGAAGATGTCGGCGAAGAACACCAGGTTCTCCACGACGGTTAGGTCGCCGTAGAGGGAGAACTGCTGGGCCATGTAACCGATGCGCTTCTTGATCTCCTCCGGTTCCTTGCGCGTGTCGAAGCCGGCGACGCGCGCGCTCCCCGCGGTGGGGTGCATAATCGCACAGAGCATGCGGATCGTCGTCGTCTTGCCGGCCCCGTCCGGTCCCAGCAGGCCGAAGATCTCGCCGCGCCGCACGGTCAGGTCAAGGCCGTCCACGGCGGTGACGTTCTTGAAGCGCCGGGTGAGGCCGTCCGTCTGGATCACTTGCTCGTCCATGCTACTCCAGCCGCTTGCGGAACCTCGTCGCCGCGACCGCCATGATCACCGTGCCGAAGACCGCCAGCGCCGCCACCTGGTCGCTCAATACCTCCAGCCCCACCCCCTTGAGGATGATCCCACGGATGATGACCAACATGTAGCGCAGCGGGACCGCGTAGCTGCAGAGCTGCAGGAAGCCGGGCATGGCCTCGATGGGGAAGAAGAAACCGGCCAGGAAGATCGAGGGCAGCATGGTCAGGAAGACCAGCAGCATCGCCTCCTGCTGCGTGTTGGCGACGCTGGAGAAGAAGATGCCCAGGCCCAGCGAGGTAAGGAGGAATAGCGCCGCCAGCGCCAGCAGCAGCAGCAGGCTGCCGTGGATCGGCACGCCGAACCAGAAGACGGCGATGGTCAGCACCTCCAGCACATTGAAGAAGGCCAGCAGCACGTAGGGGGCCACCTTGCCGACGACCAGCTCGATCGGCCGGATCGGGGTGACCATGAGCTGCTCGATCGTCCCCTGCTCCCGCTCGCGGACGATGGCCATCGAAGTGAGCAGGATGGTGATGGTGAAGAGGATCATGGCCACTAGGCCGGGGATCATGAAGTTGGCGCTGCGCATCTGCGGGTTGTACCAGACGCGGGGATGTACCTCCAGGGCAGTCAGCTCATCCACCGCGATGCCCAGCCGTCGCTCGACGATGCGGATGCCCTCGGCCTGTCCCACCTGCTGGGCAGCGGCGAAGACGGCGTTGGCCACGGTGGGGTCGGAGCCGTCAATGACGACGGAGATGCCCGCCGTGCGCCCGGCAGCGATGTCGTGGCCGTAGCCGGTGGGGATGAGCAGCCCGGCGCGCACCGTCCCCCGGTCAACCAGGTGCGCCATCTCATCTTCACTACCGACGTAGGCGACGATGTTGAAATAGTTGGAGGCCCGGTAGGCCTCGATCAGCTCGCGGCTCTGCGACGTGCGATCGGCGTCCAGCACCGCCGTGCGCAGGTGCTCGATGTCGGTGGTCGCGGCGTAGCCCAACAGGAAGAGCTGGATCACCGGCAGGAGGAAGATAACGACCAGCGTGCGGCGGTTACGGACGATGTGCAGCAGCTCCTTGCGGGCGATGGTGACGGTACGGATGATCATCCCATCACCTCCTCACGGACCGGTGCTCAGGCCGTAGAGGTACAGGCGCGTCAGCTCGTCCACCAGCTCGTCGTCGGAGAGTTTCGGCAGGACGCCGTTGGGGAGCAGGGCGCGCATGGCGGCCAGGATGACGATCGAGCCGGCCACCGCCGGCACGACCACCTCGATGCGGCACGGGCGTAGCTTGCCCTCGGCCACCCGTTCCTGCAGATAGCGCGCCCCGGTGCCCAGCAGAGGGCCGATCACCTGGCTGAAGAAGCGGACGCGCAACTCCTGGTCGGTCCAGATCTCGGTGACCAGCGCCTGGAGAAAGGGTTGGTTCTGGCGGGCGAAACGGATCCGCTCACGCAGGATGGCGGCGACGTAGTCCTCGGCGCTCAAGCTCGCCACGTCGGCCAGTTGACGGTCCACCGGGCGGGTGATCAACTGATCGGCGATGCCCAGCAGCAGGTCACGCTTGTTCGCGAAGTAGAGGTAGATCGTGCCGGGGGCGATACCGGCCTCGGTGGCGATCTCTTTCATGGTGGCCCGCTGGTAGCCCCGGCGGGCGAAGACGGTCGCCGCCGCGTCCAGGATGCGCGCCCGCCGCTGTTCCCGTAGCTCCTCCCGCCATGTCATCCGGCCCTACCGAGAAATGAACGTACATTCATATTTCTGGGTAGCACTCCAGTAAACCGTGGAACTTGAAAAAATGAGGATCCTGTGGCACTCTTGGGGTTGCTAAGAACGTGCGCTTTGCTCGTTCATCTGG
>DAOTYW010000129.1:0-23734 GCA_034434755.1 Anaerolineae bacterium
GGACGAGCAAGGGGCGTTGCTCGGCTTCCTCTGCGGCCGGGCAAATCTGTCGGCGTTGGAAGAGATCATGCGCGAGTCTTCCGGACTGGGGGCGACGGGACAGACGTACCTGGTGGGGACGAATTACACTTTCATCGCCGGTTCGCAGGACTCCGCGCCGACGGGCCTCTTGCGCAGCATGGGTATCGAGGCTGCGATCCGCGACCATAGCAGCGGCGTCGCTACTTACGATAATTACCGTGGTGAATCCGTCGTCGGCGTCTACCGCTGGATCCCCGACCTGCAGGTCGTCCTGCTGGTCGAACAGAACAGCACCGAGGCCTTCCGTTCGGCCTACTTCCTGCTCTTCGGCGGCCTCTTGATCATTGTGATCGCCGTCCTGACCGCGGTGGTCATCGCGCTGACGCTCACCCGCAGCATCGCCGATCCGCTGCGGGGGCTGACCGAGACGGCGGTGCAGATCGCCGCCGGTGACCTGACACGCGTCGCGCGGGTGGAGCGGGAGGACGAGATGGGCGTCCTGGCCCAGGCCTTCAATGACATGACCGCCCGTCTGCGGGAACTGATCGGCAGCCTGGAACAGCGGGTGGCCGAGCGCACCCGCGACCTGGCCCGGCGCAGCAGTCAGTTGGAGGCGGCGGCGCGGGTCGCCCGCGGCGCGGTCGCTGTGCAGGACCTGGATACCATGTTGCAGGGCGTGGCCCACCTGATCGCCGAGCAGTTCGGCTTCTACCACGTCGGCATCTTCCTGCTGGATGAGGAGGGTGAGTACGCGGTATTGCAGGCGACGAACAGCGAGGGCGGCCAGCGGATGCTCGCCCGCGGCCACCGCCTGCGGGTCGGCGAGGAGGGCATCGTGGGCTATGTCACTGCCACCGGCGAAGCCCGCATCGCCCTCGACGTCGGCGCCGATGCCCATTTCTTCGACAACCCGGACCTGCCGCTCACCCGTTCGGAAATCGCTCTCCCGCTGCGGGTGGGCGAGCGGATCATCGGCGCCCTGGACGTGCAGAGTATCCAGGAGGCTGCTTTCAGCGAGGACGATGTCGCCGTGCTCGGCACGCTGGCCGACCAGGTGGCGGTCGCCATTCAGAACGCCCGCCTGATCGCCCAGACGAAACAGGCCCTGGCCGAGGTGGAGGCGCTGCACCGTCAGTATCTGCAGCGGGAGTGGGCGCGGGTGGGCGTCGAGAGCGGAGCGCTGTTCTACGAGTACGCCCGCAGCGGCGTGCCGTCCGTGGCCGACCTCGCCCTGCCGGAGATGAACCAGGCGCTCGAACAGGGCCAGACCATCGTCCTCTCGCCCGGCCGGCGGGGCGACGGGGCCGATGGGGCCGGGGTGGGTTCGGCGCTGGCCGTGCCGATCAGGCTGCGCGGCCAGGTGATCGGCGTGATTGACCTGCAGGAGGTGGAAGCGGAACGCTTCTGGGCGCCCGACGAGGTCCGGCTGGTGGAGACGATCGGCGATCAGATGGCCCAGACGCTGGAGAACGTCCGTCTGTTCGAGGAGACCCGCCGACGGGCCACTCAGTTGGCCACCGCTGCCGAGGTCTCGCAGGCCGCCTCGTCCATCCTCAGCCTGGGCGAACTCCTGCCGCGCACGGCGGAGCTCATTCGCCGCCGTTTCGACCTCTACTACGTGGGTGTGTTCCTGGTCGAGGAGAATGGCCAGTGGGCTGTCCTGCGCGCCGGCACCGGCGAGGCCGGTCAGCGTATGTTGCAACAGGGCTATCGCCTGGCCGTGGGCGGTGACTCGATGATCGGCTGGTGCACCGCTCAAGGCGAGGCCCGCATCGCTTCCGACGTGGGGGAGGAGGCGACCCGCTTCGAAAACCCGCTCCTGCCCGACACCCGCTCGGAGATTGCCCTGCCCCTGCTCAGCCGCGGGCGCGTCATCGGCGCGATGACCATCCAGTCGAGCCGCCCGGCGGCCTTTTCGGAAGAGGATGTGGCCGTCTTGCAAACGATGAGCGGCCAGCTCGCCAACGCTATCGAGAACGCCCGCCTCTTCTCGGAGACTGAACAGGCGTTGAAAGAGACGCAGGAGTTGTACGAGGCCAGCCGGGCCATCGGCGCGGCGACGACTCCGACGGAGGTGCGTAGTGTCCTGGTGGATTACGCCTCCCGCACCGGAGTGGATGCTGTGCGCCTCCTGCTGTTGGCCTACGACCCGAACGGCCAGGCGCAGGAGATCGCCATGGCCGAGGGTTGGACGGTGGACAACCGCCCGGCTCAACCGTTCGACACGCGGCTGCCGCTGAGCAGCTACCCGCTGACGCAGTTCCTCAGCCCGACGGATATGGTCGTCGTCGAGGATGTCTACACCGATCCGCGGGCGACCGAACCGGTGCGCCTGATTATGGAGATCAGCCGTCTGCGCTCCTTCGCCGTCGTGCCTATCGCCGTCGGCCAGCAGTACCTGGGCGGGCTGTTCATCGGGCGCGACCTGCCGCACCGCTACACCGAGAAGACCCTGCGCGGCCTGTGGACGCTCTGCGGTCAGGCGGCCATCGCTCTGGAAAACCTGCGCCTGTTGGAGGAGACCCGTCGCCGCGCCGAGGAGCTGGAGGCGATCAACGAGCTGGGACGGACGATCACCTCGGTGCTCGACCTGGATGTGCTGTTGGAGCAGGTGGTGGACATCACCAAGACCCGCTTCGGTTACTACTTTGTCAGCATCTTCTTGCTTCAGGGGGGTTCGCTGCAGTTCTGGGGCGGCAGCCCGGTGGGCGCTTCCGACCGACGGCTGCCGTGGCGGTCCATCGGCCTGCCGCTGGATGGGACCGGCCTGACCGTGGAGGCAGCGCGGACGGGCCTGCCGGTGCTGTGCAACGATGTCCTGAACGACCCGCGGTACATATCGGCCGCGGAACTGGCGGATACCCGCTCCGAACTGGATGTGCCGATCGAGGTCAAGGGACGGGTGATCGGCGTGCTGGACGTGCAGAGCGACCGTCTGAATGCTTTTGCGCGGACGGATATCGCCCTCCTCCAGTCGCTGGCCAGCCAGGTCGGCGTGGCTATGGAGAACGCCCGCCTGTTCGCCGAGACGCAGGCGGAAGCGCAGCGACGTGCCCTGATCAACGAGGTCATGCAGGCGGCCTCCCGTTCGCTCGACCCGGCGGACCTGCTCCATCGCACCGGCGAGGTGATCTCGCGGCGGCTGGAGCAGCCCTCGGCGCTCTTCCTCTGGGAACCCGAAGCGGCGGTGTTGCGCCCGGTGGCCTTCCACGACGATCGGGCCATGGACGTCCCGCTGCCAGAGGGTCTGCTGGTCACCCGCGAGATGAACCCTACCCTCTTCCGGGCGATGGAGGAACGACAGCCGCGGATCCTGGAATCGGTGGACGGGCTGCAGGGAGCGCTGGCCGAGATGGCGGCCCAACTGCGCATCCAGTCCGCCGTCTACGTGCCGCTCATCTCCCGCGGCCAGGTGCTGGGCGCCCTGGACATCTGCCGGGTCGCCGGCCAGCCGCCCCAGGGCATGGAAGAAGTCACCTTTGCCGAGATCGTCGCCGGCAACCTGAGCGTGGCCCTGGAGAACGCCCGCCTGTACCAGGATGCGGTGCATACCGCCGAGCGCCTGGCCGAGGTGGACCGCCTGAAGTCGCAGTTCCTGGCTAATATGTCTCACGAACTGCGCACCCCGCTCAACTCGATCATCGGCTTCTCCCGCGTCATCCTCAAGGGCATTGACGGCCCGCTCACCGACCTGCAGAAGCAGGACCTGGAGGCGATCTACAACAGTGGCCAGCATCTGCTCAACCTGATCAACGACATCCTGGATATCTCCAAGATCGAGGCCGGGAAGATGGAGCTGAGCTTCGAGGAGGTGGACCTCAAGGATGTTATCCGTGGGGTGATGTCCACGGCCATCGCCCTGGTCAAGGACAAGCCGGTGGATCTGCAGCAGATCGTGCCGGAGGACCTGCCGGTCATCGTGGGCGACGGGCGGCGTATTCGCCAGGTGCTGCTGAACATGGTCTCCAACGCGGCCCGCTTCACCGACCGCGGCTTCATCCGCGTGGAGGCCCGCTTCGACGAGCGGTTCGTCACCATCTCGGTGGCCGACAGCGGTATCGGTATCGCCCCGGATAAGCTGAGCACGATCTTCGACGCCTTCACCCAGGCGGACTCTTCCCCGTCCCGCAAGTACGGCGGCACAGGCCTGGGGCTGGCGATCAGCAAGTCGTTCGTCGCCCTCCACGGCGGCGAAGTGTGGGTCGAGAGCCAGCTCGGCGAGGGCTCCACGTTCTACTTCACCCTGCCGATCCTCGGCCCGGCGTCCCTCCGCCCGCCGGAACCGGAGGGCGGCGAAGAGGCCGTCGCGGAGGCCGGCGAGGCCGAGGGCGGCCGGGTCGTCCTCTGCGTGGACGACGACGAGGGCGTGATCACGCTCTTCCGCCGCTATCTGAACAAGCAGGGCTACCGCGTCGTCGGCCTGACCGACCCCACCCGCGTGCTGGAGGAGGTCAGGCGCCTACGCCCGTACGCGATCACGCTCGATGTGATGATGCCGGGCAAGGACGGCTGGCAGGTCATCCAGGAGCTCAAGGACGATCCGGAGACCTGTCACATCCCGGTGGTCATGTGCACCATCGTCGGCGAACAGGGGCGCGGCATGAGCCTGGGCGCCGCCGACTACCTGGTCAAACCGATCCTGGAGCAGGATCTGCTGCGGGCGCTGGACCGGCTCGACCGCGAGGGCGGCCGTCATCGGGTGCTGGTGGTGGATGACCAGACCGAGGATCGCAACCTGCTGCGGCGGATGATCGAGAGCCAGGAAGGATATGAGGTGATCGAGGCGGCCAGCGGCCAGGACGCGATCGCCGTGGTCCGTCAAGCCCGCCCCCATATCATCGTCCTCGACCTGATGATGCCGGACGTGGACGGATTCGCCGTCCTGGAAGCGCTGAAATCCGACGAGTTCACCCGCTCCATCCCGATCATCGTCGTCACGGCCAAGGAGCTGAGTGAAGAGGAGCGCGGCCGGCTCAACCACAACATCGAGGCGCTGATTCAGAAAGGGCTGCTGGAACGGGATGAACTGCTGGCCGACGTGGCAGCGGCGCTGCAGAAGCTGGGCCGTGCCGTGCTCGACGGCGGAGAAGGAGAACAGTCAGCATCGTGAGCAAGCGACATCCGTCTGCTTTCCTCAGGTGCGTCCGCTGCGATTACCGCGAACCGCTGGGGTGGCCGCTGGAGCGCTGCCCCCGCTGCGGTGAGGAGTGGCTGGACGTCATCTACGACTATGAGAAACTGGCGGCGAACTGGGCGGACGTCGTGCAGAGCCGTCCGGACGACATGTGGCGCTATTTCGACCTGCTGCCGCTGCAGGACGCGGCCAACCGGGTCACGATGGGAGAGGGGGGGACGCCGCTGCTGCGCGCGGTCAGCCTGGGGATGATGCTGGGCACCCCCACCATCTACGTCAAGGACGAGCGCCAGGGGCCGACCGGTTCGTTCAAGGACCGGCAGGCTGCCCTGTCCATTTCGATGATGAAGGAGCTGGGGATCACCGAGGCCGTCGTCGCCTCGACCGGCAACGTCGCCATCTCCTACTCGGCCTACTGCGCCCTGGCCGGCATCAAGTTGTGGGCCTTCCTCACCAGCCTGGTGCCGCCGGAGAAGGTGCGCGAGGTGGCGATCTACGGCAGCGAGGTGGTCAAGGTCACCGGCACCTACGATCAAACGAAGAAGGTAGCGGCGGAGTTCGCCAAGCGAAAGGGGTTGTTCCTCGACCGTGGCATCCGTTCCATCGCCGCCCGCGAGGCGATGAAGACGGTCGCGTTCGAGATCGCCTCCCAGCTCCCCGCCTATCTGGGGCCGGGGACGACCCGCTGGCGCTCGCCCGACTGGTACATCCAGGCGGTCAGCGGGGGGATGGGACCGGTGGGGGTCTGGAAAGGCTTCCAGGAACTGCTGCAGATGGGCCTGGTCGAGCGCATGCCGCGCCTGGCCTGTATCCAGTCCGAGGGCTGCGCCCCGATGGTCTGGTCGTTCCAGAAGGGCCTGGCGGAGGCCGAGCCGGTGCTGCACCCGCGTACCCTCGTGACGACGCTGGCCACCGGCAACCCCGGCCCCGCCTATTCCTTCCTGGCCCGCGTGATCCGCGAGCACGGCGGCGCCTTCGAGGCGGTCAATGACGCAGAGACCTTCCGCGCCATGCACGTGATGGCGAAGCTCAGTGGTCTGTCCATGGAACCGGCTGCGGCGGTCGCCTTCGCCGGCCTGTTCAAGTTGCTCAGCAAGGGCATCATCCGCCGCGACGAGGTAGTCGTGGTCAACTGCTCCGGTCACACCTTCCCGGTGGAGAAGCACCTGCTGGGGGAGGACTGGGCGCGCACGGTGGACGTGCAGGAGGCGCCGGTGATGGAGGAAGGCCTCCTGGGGTCGCTGGAGCAGTTGGACCCGCACGCGCGGAGCGTGGCGATCCTGGAGGACGACCCCGGTGCAGCCCGCTTGCTGCGACGCATCCTCCAGGCGCGCGGCAATTACCAGATCTTCGAGGCCCAGGATGGCCGTAGCGGCCTGGAACTGATCCGCCGCGAGCGCCCCGACGTGGTCCTCCTCGACCTGATGATGCCGGAAATGGACGGCTTTGGTGTATTGGACGCGATGCGCGCCGACGAGGAACTGCGCGAAATCCCCGTCGTCGTCGTCACGGCTAAGGAACTGACCCCCGGCGAACGCGCTCGCCTGAGCGGCCAGATCCGTATGCTCTTGCAGAAGGGGATGTTCACCGACGAGGAGTTGTTGCACGAAGTGTTGGACGCCATGCAGGGGGAGAAACCATGAGCCAGGAAGCCCTCCCACTCATCCTGTACGTCGAAGACGATCCGTCCAGCGCCGCTCTCGTCCGCCGCGTGCTCGGCGCGGAGGGATTCGCCGTCGAGGTGGTCACTGATGGCATCGCGGCCCTCGAGCTCGCCCAGCGCATTCAGCCGGTGCTGATCCTGATGGACATTAACATCAGCGGCATGGACGGCTACGAGGTGACCACGCGCCTGCGGAGCTACAACCACCTGCAGGACGTGCCGATCGTGGCGGTCACGGCGGCGGCGATGCGCGGTGACCGCGAGCGCGCCCTGATCGCCGGGTGCGCCGGCTACATCTCGAAACCGATTGATGTGGATCGCTTCCCCGAACAGGTGCGCGCCTTCCTCGGCGGGGTGCGCGAGCGCGTCGAGTCGGCCGAGAAACAGACCGAGTACCTGACCGAGTACAGCCGGCGGCTGGTCGAACGGCTCGAGGCGAAGATCCGCGAGATCCAGGCCGCCCATCGCGAGCTGCAGCGCGTCGAGAAAATGAAGTCGGATTTCGTGATGCTGGCCGGCCACGAACTGCGCACCCCGCTGACGGTCATCTACGGCTACACGCAGCTCCTGCTGGCCAATCCCGATGTCCCCGGCAATGTGGATGAAGAAGGAAGCCCCCGTCACCTGATCTCCCAGGTCGCCTGGGCGACCAAACGGCTGAACCAGGTGGTCGAGGACATCCTCAACGTCTCCCTCATTGACGCCGATAAGTTGGACCTGCGGATGGGGCCGGTCTTCCTCAAGCAGTTGGTCAGCGCCGTGCTGCAGAATGTCACCAAGGTGGGCCCGGAGCGCACGCTGAACTTCGAGGTCAGCGGGCTGGATAACCTGCCGTCGGTGCTGGGAGATTCGCAGCGGCTCTACCAGGCGCTCTGGAACGTGATCAGTAACTCGATCAAGTACACTCCCGATGGCGGGACGATCAGCATTTCGGGGGGGATGATCGATCACACGATCCAGCTCATCATCCACGATACGGGCATCGGCATTGACCCCGAGGAACGGGAGCGGATCTTCGACCGCTTTTATGTCCTGGAGGACACATCGCTGCACCGCTCCAGCAAGACTGCCTTCAAGGGTGGCGGGTTGGGGCTGGGACTGACGGTGGCACGGGGGATCATCGAGGCCCACGGCGGGCAGATCTGGGTCGAGAGCGAAGGGCGGGACGAGGAGCGGTTGCCGGGGAGCACGTTCCACATCCTGCTGCCGGTGCCCGAATCGCCGCCGCGCTGACCGTCTGCCCGCCAGCGGTGCGCCGCCGGCCGGCTATTCCCGCCCCAGGCGCGCCGATCGTTCGCCCATCAACACGCTGACCACCAGCACCGCCCCACCAACCCACTGGAGCGTGGTCAACCGCTCCCCGAGCAGCAGGAACGCCAGCACCAGCGAGACCAGCAGCTCCAGCAGGCTGACCAGCGCGGCTTCGATCCCGCCCAGCCGCTGCAGCCCGGCGAACATCAGGATACGCGAGATGGCCGTGGTAGCGCCCAGGGCGATGATCGCCCCCCAGGCCGGCGACGAGATCGCTTCGACGGGCGTGCCCTGGAGCACCCGCGCCAGGCCGACCGTGGCCGCCATCGCGGTCAGGATGTAGGGTGTCGCCTGGCGCGAGGGGACGTCGGCCAGCACCCATTGCCCCATCACCAGGTGCCAGCCGTAGGTGGCCGCCGACGCGACCATCAGCATCATCCCCAGCCAGTCCGGTTCCCCCCGCCCCGAACCGGTGAGCAGGTAGACCCCGACCATCGCCAGGGCCATGCGTACCAGGGTCACCCAATGCACCGGTTGGCCGGAGGCGGTGAGGAAGAGCACGACCCACAGGATGTAGAGCGTGTTGAGGAACGAGGCGTGCGAGGCATCCAGCCGCGACAGACCGGTGTAGTACAGCAGGGAGCCGATCCCATTGACCACGCCGACGCCGATGCAACCGACCAGCGCCGACGCGGTGAGGCGCGGCCATGGCCGCCAGAGAATGAAGTAGCCAGCCCACACCAGAACGACGGCCAACAGGGTGCGGAACGCGGCCAGGGTGAACGGCGTGACGTCCTGGGCATAGGCCAGTTTGCCCAGGATCGGCGCCCAGCCCAAGAAGAAGCTGGCCAGGGCCGTGTTGCGCATCCCCCGCTGCCATTCCGGGGCATCCGGCTGCTTCCTCGCCCGTCCCTCGCCGCTCAATCTTCCCCACCCCCAGGCCATCTTACCACAAAGGCCCGAAGACACAAGGCGAGCATGTCCCCTGTCCCCTCTTTCCCCATTCCATGCTAGAATATCCCCGCAGGTCGTCACTGTTCAGCTCACCCTCCCGCAGGTGCGGAAGTGACCGAGCAACGAATCGGAGTGGCTATGGAAGCGCGATTTGGGCTGCCCATTGCGCCCAAACCTGCGGGAGGGTGAGCAGTTACCGGAGGTCTCCGATGGGCATTCACATTCTCCCGCCGGACGTGGCGGCGCAGATCGCTGCCGGGGAGGTGGTCGAACGGCCCGCCTCGGTGGTCAAGGAACTGGTGGAGAACAGCATTGACGCCGGCGCCCGCGAGCTGCGGGTCGAGGTCAACGGTGGAGGGCGGCAGCGCATCCACGTCGCCGACGACGGCTGCGGCGTGCCGGCGGCGGAGGTGGAACTGGCCTTCCAGCGCCACGCCACCAGTAAGCTTGCCTGCGCCGACGACCTGGAGCGGATCGCTACCCTGGGCTTCCGCGGCGAGGCGCTGGCTTCCATCGCCGCCGTCAGCCGGGTCACCTTCGTCACGCGGGCGGCGGGGGAGGAGACCGGCACGCTGCTGCGCCTGGAGGGCGGCGTGGTCACTACCCGCCGTCCCACCGGTCGCCCGCCTGGGACGGCGGTCACCGTCGAGGACCTCTTCTACAACGTCCCGGCGCGACGCAAGTTCCTCCGCGCCGAGGCAACCGAACGGCGGCACATTGACGCCTGGATCACCCGCTATGCTATGCTCTACGCTCATCTGCGCTTCATCCTGATCCACGATGGCCGCGAGGCTTTCCGCTCGTTGGGCAACGGCGACCTGCGCGAGGTGTTGGTGGCGGTGCACGGGCTGGATGTGGCGGCGTCGTTGCTGACAGTGCTGGAGGACGCTGGCGGCGACCCGGCCATCCGCGTCCACGGCTTCGTCAGCCCGCCGTCCCTCCACCGCGCCGACCGCGGCGGGATCACGCTCTTTGTCAACGGGCGCTGGGTGCAGGACGTCCGGATGACCTACGCGGTGATTCAGGCCTACCACACCCTGCTGCCGACCGGCCGCTATCCGCTGGCGGTGGTCGTCGTCACCATGCCGCCGGAGGACCTGGACGTCAACGTGCACCCGGCCAAAACGGAGGTGCGCTTCCGCGACGCCGATGCGGTCTTCCGGGCGGTGCAGCGGGCGGTGCGGCAGTCGGTGATCGGACAGGCGCCGATCCCTGGCAGCCGTCCGGCTGCGCCGGGTCTGTGGCCGCCGGAGCACCGCCGGCCCGCCTGGAGCGCGCCGACGGACGAGGTGCAGGCTCAGTTGCCGCTGCCCCCTGCTGCGCCAGAGCAGGCTCCCCCGTCGCTGCCGGCGCTGCGTGTGATCGGCCAGGTGGGAGCGACCTACATCGTTGCCGAGGGGCCGGACGGGCTGTACCTGGTGGATCAGCACGCCGCCCACGAGCGGGTGCTCTACGAACGGCTGCTGGCCCAACGGGCCGAGGGCGTGCCTGCCCAGGGGCTGCTGGAACCGGCGGCAGTGGAACTGTCGCTGGAGGCGGCCGGGCTGGTCGAGGCCCACCAGGAGACGCTGCGCTGCCTGGGCTTCGACCTGCAGCCGTTCGGCGGCAACACGATCCTGGTGCGCTCGTTGCCGGCGTTGCTGGCCCACGCCCGCCCGTCCGACGTGCTGGCCGAGGTAGTCGAGGTGCTGGAGGAAGGCCGCGCCGGGCTGGCCGCCGGGGAGGAACAGGCGGTGATCCGCCGCGTCTGCAAGCGGGCAGCAGTGAAGGCCGGACAGGTGCTGACCCGCGAGGAGATGGAGGAGCTGCTGCGAGCGCTGGAGCGCTGCGCCAGCCCGCGTACCTGCCCGCACGGCCGCCCGACGATGATCCAGATCACCGTGGAGCAGTTGGCGCGGGAGTTCGGGCGGACCGCTTAGGATCACCATCCCCGGCGGCGTGGAGCAGCGCCAGGTGTCGCCAGGCCGGATTGGGCGTCAGGCGCACCCGGAACCCGTTCCGCTCGAAAAAGCGCACCAGATCGTGGCGCGAGTACTCCGTCACTCCCTCGTGGACCTCCAGACAGATGTGACGGATGCGGCGCAGCGTGGCCGGATCGGTGGCGAAGAGGATGCCGTACTCCGCTCCCTCGCAGTCCATCTTCACGTAGTCGCAGCGCGATATTCCCTCCTGGGCCAGCAGGTGTTCCAACGTCACACTGGCCACCGCTACCGTCTCACGGGCCGCGTCTGGGGGGGCCATCGTGCTCTGTTGGACGGCCTCGATGGCGGCGACGGGGAACGCTACCGTCCCCACCCGCTCACCGAGCGCGCAGGGGAGCGGGCGGACGTTGGCGACGCCGTTCAGGCGGATATTCTCCTCTAGCAGGGCGAACGATGGAGGGAACGGCTCACAGGCGATCACCGCGCTGCGCGGGCAGCGCCGGGCGACGCTGATGGCGAAATCGCCCAGCCCGGCGCCGATATCGAGCACTGTCCAGCCGTCCTCGATGGTCACGCTGGCCCGCTCGTACTGGCGCTCCAGACAGGTCTCCTTGACGATCCACACGTCCAGTGGCGTGCGCACCGTCAGGCGGGTGCCATCCTTCAGCTCGACGACGAAGGGCGGTCGGCGGGGGCGCAGCAGGGCCCTGGCCACGCCGGGCCAGTGGCGCACGCCGCCCAGTAGGGTGGGCAGCGACGACAGATAGTAGAGCAGGCGCGAGAGAATCACAGGGTGGTTGTAGCACGAACGGGCCAGGGCCGCAAGTCGGCGTACCAGGGTAGGACAACTGCTCGCAGTTGTCCCACCCTGCCCCGCCGTTGCCCTGGCGACGATGGGATGGTATAATGGCGCTATGTTCGACCCGCGTGCGGTGGAGGGCCTGCTGTTCGACCTGGATGGCACGCTGCTGGACTCGGACGACCAGGCGGTGGAGCGGCTGGCCCGGTGGTTGGGGCGGCTGAGCTGGCGCGATCCCCAACGGGCGGCCCGTTACCTGGTGATGGCCCTGGAGACGCCCGGCAACACCTTCGTCACGGCCCTGGATGTGCTGGGGCTGGACGGCGTCCTGGCCGGCCTGACCGGGTGGTTGCAACGCGGTTGCGGCCTGCGTGACCGGGCGCGCTTCCGCCCTGTGCCCGGCATCGCCCCGGCCCTGTGCCTGCTGCACGGTCGCTACCGCCTGGGGGTCGTGACCACCCGCGGTCAGCGGGACGCTGTCTGTTTCCTGGGGGAGCAAGGCTTGACGGAGCTGTTTCCGGTGGTCGTTACCCGCGAGTCCACCTGGCGGCTCAAGCCGCACCCGGCGCCGGTGCTCCGCGCCGCTGCGCTGCTGAATCTGCCGCCCGAGCGCTGCGCGATGGTCGGCGACACGACGGTGGACGTGCGCGCCGCCCGCCGCGCCGGGGCCTGGGCCGTGGCCGTCCTCTGTGGCTTCGGCGAACGGGAGGAGCTGGAGCGGGCCGGCGCCCATCTCGTCCTTCCTTCGCCCGCCGAACTGCCGGCCGCTTTGGGCCTAGCCGCGGATACCGGCCCGTAACACCCACTGCCCTCCCGCACCTGCGGAAGGGTGACAGTCACCCTGCGGGAGGTGGAGAAGGAGGACACCGATGGACGCTGATCCGGCTGCCGCGCTGCGCCTGGCCTTTCCCGACCTGCCGGAGGAGGACGTGCAGGAATTGACCGCCGTTGCCCGGACGAAGGTCTATCCAGCAGGCGTCTTCCTCTGCCACGAAGGGCGGGTGGAGGACACGTTCTACATCGTCGTCTCGGGGCGGGCGGAGGTCAGTAAGCAGATTGACGAGGAGACCGCCCGCGTGCTGGCCCGCCCCGGCCCCGGCGAGTTCTTCGGCGAGATCGCCATCGTCCAACAAAGCCCCCGCACCGCCTCCGTCCGCACGACCGAACTGACTACGGTGGTCGAGATTGATCGCCAGGCTTTGGAGACCGTCCTCTATCGCAGCCCGCGCATGGCCCTGCAGATGATCCGTCAGGTCACCAGCCGGCTGCGGGACGCCGACCAGAAGGCGATCAGTGACCTGCGCAAGAAAAACGTCGAACTGGCCCGTGCGTACGCCGAACTGGAGGAGCAGCAGCGGCTGCGCTCGGAGTTCCTGACCACGGTGGCCCACGAGCTACGCACCCCGCTGACCGCCGTCTCCGGCTACCTCCACCTGCTGCGCTCCGGCATCGTCCGCGCCGAACAGCAGGCCGAGATGCTGGAGACGGTCGGCCGGAACGTGGACACCATCGTCCACTTGGTGAACAGCATCCTCTTCCTGCAGGAACTGGAGCTGATCGCCCCGCAGTTCGAACCGGTGGCCCTGACCGACGTGGTGTTGCACGCCGTGCACGGGATTCAGGAGCAGGCGGCGAAGGCAGGGGTTCGGCTGCAGGTACAGGTCGGCTCCGCGCTGCCGAAGGTGCAGGCTGACCCCACGGGCCTGGAGCGGGCGATCGTCGCCTTGCTGGATAACGCGATCAAGTTCAGTCCGGACGGCGGCGAGGTGCGCGTCGAGGTCTTTGCCGAGGAACGCTGGGTGGGTGTGCGCGTCAGCGACCCCGGCGTGGGCATCGCGCCGGAGGATCTGGAGCGCATCTTCGAACCGTTCACCCGCGCCCGCCCGCCGGAGGGGCGCCTGTTTGGCGGCGTCGGCCTGGGCCTACCCATCGCCCGCCAGGTCGTCGAGCGTCACCACGGACGGATCGAGGTCCAGAGCACTCTCGGCCAGGGCAGCACCTTCACGATCCTCCTGCCGGTTTGATCCTGCCGCGCAGGCGGCTGGACAAATCTGTCAAAATCGTGTATGATTCCGCCACTTGTCGGACGAATGGAGAGCACATGGATCAGACACTCGAACTCTTACGCGCGATCACGGAAGTCCACGGCGTTCCAGGCTACGAGAGCGAAGTCCGCGCCCTGGTGCGGCGGTACCTGGAGCCGGTCGGGACCATCGAGCAGGACCGCATTGGCAGCCTGGTCTGCCGCGTCGGTGAGCAAGGGCCGCGGGTGATGCTGGCCGGGCATATGGACGAGATCGGTTTCATGGTCTACCACGTCACCGACGACGGCTTTCTCAAGTTCCACCCCCTCGGCAGCTGGTGGGACCACGTCCTCCTCGGCCAGCGGGTCGTCGTCAAGACCCACAAGGGCGACCGGATTGGGGTGATCGGGGCCAAGCCGCCCCACCTGATCCCGCAGGACGAGCGGAGCAAAATGGTCGAGAAGCGGCATATGTACATTGACATCGGCGCCACATCGAAAGCGGAGGTGGAGGAGGCGGGTGTGCGGCTGGGTGACCCCGTCGTGCCGGCGGCCGACTTCCAGGTGATGGCCAATGGCAAGTCCTACCTGAGCAAGGCCTTCGATGACCGCGTCGGTGTGGCGCTGGTGATTGACACGCTGCGCCACTTCGCCCGCCACGCCCACCCCAACGTCCTCTACGGCACGGCAACGGTGATGGAAGAGGTCGGCACGCGCGGGGCCAAGACCAGCGCTGAGCTGGTCAATCCCGATGTGGCGATCATCCTCGAAGCCGACATCTGCGGCGACCTGCCGGGGATCAAGCCGGAGGAATCGGCGGTCAAGCTGGGCGGCGGGCCGTCCTTGGGATTGCTGGACGCGCGCATGATCCCCAACCTCAAGCTGCGCGACCTGGTCGTCGAGACGGCGAAGGAACTGGAGATCCCGCTGCAGTTCTCGACCATGACCGGCGGGGCCACCGACGGGGGAACGATCCACATCCACAGCATCGGCGTGCCGACGGTCGTGCTGGGCGTGCCCGCCCGCCACATCCATAGCCACTCCAGCATCATCCACCGCGACGACTACGACCTGACGCTGAAGCTGCTGCTGGCGGTCGTGGCGAAGCTGGATCAGGAGACGGTGGCGGAGTTGTGACGTGAAACGTGAAGCGTGAAACGTGAAGCGCGAAACGTGAAACGTGAAGCGTGAAACGTGAAGCGTGAAACGTGAAACGTGAAGGTGAAACGTAACGCAGTACGAAAATGCTTCCCGGAGGATTGATGACGACCGAATCACCCAAAGAGCAGATCGGACAGATCGGCGCGTGGCTGCGCGAGCGGATCGAGCGCTTCGAACCGACGGTCGAGGTGCGGGATGTGGGCACGGTTGCCCAGGTGGGCGATGGCATTGCCCGCGTCTCCGGCCTGTCCGACGTCCAGATGAGCGAACTGGTCGAGTTCTCCTCCGGCGTGCTGGGGATGGCCTTCAACCTGGAGGCGGACAACGTTGGCGTGATCATCATGGGCGACTACACCGACGTGGCGGAGGGCAGCCTGGTGCGGCGCACCGGGCGGATCGTCTCCGTGCCCGTCGGTGACGGGCTGCTTGGCCGCGTGGTGGACGCCCTGGGGCGGCCGATTGACGGCAAGGGGCCGATCGTCGGTGCGCGCTTCCGCCCGGTCGAGCGGATTGCCCCCGGCGTGATCGAGCGGCAGAACGTGGACACGCCGGTACAGACCGGCATCAAGGCCATTGACTCGATGATCCCCATCGGCCGTGGTCAGCGCGAGCTGATCATCGGCGACCGGCAGACGGGCAAGACGGCTATCGCCCTCGATACGATTATCAACCAGAAGGGCAAGGACCTCTACTGCATCTACGTCGCTATCGGCCAGAAGCGCGCTCAGGTGCGCCAGGTGGTGGCGACGCTGGAGCGGTACGGCGCGCTGGAACACACGGTGGTGGTCTCCGCCACTGCCTCCGAACCGGCTGCCCTCCAGTACATCGCCCCCTATGCCGGCTGCGCTATCGGCGAGGAGTTCATGGAGAGCGGGCGCGATGCCCTGGTCATCTACGACGACCTCTCCAAGCACGCCTGGGCCTACCGCCAGGTCAGCCTGCTCCTGCGCCGCCCGCCGGGCCGCGAGGCCTACCCCGGCGACATCTTCTACCTGCACTCGCGCCTGCTGGAACGGGCCGCCCGCCTGGCCAATGACTATATCATCGTCCGCAAGGACGCCCCGCCCGACGTGGCCGTGGGCGTGGACGGACGGGTCTACGGCGGAGCGCTCGGCGCCGAACGGGTCGCCGAACGGCTCCAGGAGCTGGGGACTGACTACGAGGCGCGCCGGAAGCCGGGCAGCGGCGGTAGCCTGACCGCCCTGCCGATCATCGAGACGCTGCTGGGCGACGTCAGCGCCTATATTCCCACCAACGTTATCTCCATCACCGACGGGCAGATCTACCTGGAGACCGACCTGTTCAACGCCGGCATCCGCCCGGCGGTCAACGTCGGCATCTCTGTCTCCCGCGTCGGCGGGGACGCGCAGACGCGGGCGATGCGCCAGGTGGCCGGCGGCCTGCGCCTGGATATGGCCAGCTATCAGGAGCTGGCGACCTTCGCCCAGTTCGGTTCCGACCTGGATGTGAGCACCCAGCGCAAGCTGGATCGCGGTCGCCGGCTGACCGAGATCCTCAAACAGCCGCAGTACGAACCGGTGCCGCTGGAGGAGCAGGTGATGGTGATCTATGCCGGCACCCACGGCTACTGCGATCACGTGCCGGTGGCGCGCATGCGCGATTACGAGATCTCCCTCCTGCGCTACCTGCGCACGGCGAAGCCGGAGATCGGGCGGGACATCGCGGCGCGGAAGGCGCTGAGCTCGGAGACGGAACAGGCGCTCCAGGCGGCCTTGGAGACGTTCAACCAGCAGTGGGCGGCGGAGTAGGACCGTGGAGACGCTGCGCGAGATCCGTCGGCGCATCCGGAGCATCCACAACCTCTCGCAGGTGACCCGCGCGCTGGAGGCGGTCTCCGCCTCGCGGGTGCAGAAGGCGCAGGCGGCGGTGCTGGCGACGCGCCCCTACGCCCACCGCGCCTGGGAGGTGATCGTCAACCTGGCTAACCTGCCCGGCAGCGCTACCCATCCCCTCCTGACCTACCGGGAACAGATCTGTTCCGTGGTCATCGTCCTCTTCACCAGCGACCGCGGCCTCTGCGGGGCGTACAACCAGAACGTCGTCCGGGCAGCGCTGGACTACGTCGAGCGGCTGGGCGTGCCGGCCCGCTACATCGCCGTCGGTCGGCGGGGGCGGGATATGCTCTGGCGCCTGCGCGCCAACCTGGTCGCCGAGTTCACCGGCCTGGCAGCGATCCCGACCATGCGCGATGTCGCCACGGTCGCCCAGGTGGCCATCCAGGAGTTCCTCCAGTGCGGCTGTGACGAGGTCTTCCTCGCCTACACGGCGTTCGTCAACCTCATGCAGCAGCACCCGGTCATCCAGCGGTTGCTGCCCCTCCGCCCATCGAAGCTGGAAGAACAGGCGGTCAGCCGTTACGTGATGGACATGCGCCCGATCGGCGTGTCCGATTACATCTACGAACCCGATCAAACGGCGATCCTGGACACCGTCCTGCCGCGCTTCACCGAACTCCAGGTCTACCAGGCAGCGCTGGAGGCCGCCGCCAGCGAGCATGCGGCGCGCCGGATGGCCATGCGTAGCGCCACGGACAACGCCGAGGACCTGCTGCGCGACCTGACCCTGGTCCGCAACAAGGCCCGCCAGCAGGCGATCACCTCGGAGCTGCTGGACATCGCCGGCGGGGCGGAGGCGCTGCAGCAGTTGCAGGGGGCGAGGCGAGCATGACGACGGACGGGACAGACCTCGACGTATGAGATGGCTGTGCAGGCCCTGCAGTTTGTCCAGCAACGTTTCGAGAATACCTGATTCCTCTGGGAGGTGGCAATGCCCCATCAACGAGTCGGTCATGTCGTCCAGGTGAAGGGCGCGGTGGTGGATGTGGCTTTCGAGCCGCAGGAGCTGCCGGAGATCCTCAGCGCCGTGGAGATCCCCCGCGACGGCAAGCCGCTGGTGCTGGAGGTGGAGCAGCAGTTGGGCGATGACCAGGTGCGCTGCGTGGCGATGGACACCACCGATGGCCTGCGGCGGGGCAGCCCGGCCTATACGACCGGTGAACCGATCCGCGTGCCCGTCGGCGAGGCGACCCTGGGCCGGATGTTCAACGTCCTCGGCGAACCGATTGACAACAAGGGCCCGCTCGAGACGAGCACGTTCCGGCCCATTCACCGTCCGGCCCCACCCTACGAGGAACAGGCCGCCTTCAGCGAGTTCTTCGAGACCGGCATCAAGGTCATTGACCTGGTGGCCCCCTTCACCCGCGGCGGCAAGACCGGCGTCTTCGGCGGCGCGGGGGTCGGTAAGACGGTGATCATCGCCGAGCTGATGTTCAAGGTCGCTAAGTACCACGGCGGCGTGTCGGTCTTCGGCGGGGTGGGGGAACGCAGCCGCGAGGGCACTGAGTTCTACCGCGAACTGACCCGCATGGAGGTGCTCGACCGGGCGGTGATGGTCTTCGGGCAGATGAACGAACCGCCGGGCGTGCGCTTCCGCGTCGGCCTGACCGCCCTGACGATGGCCGAGTATTTCCGCGATCAGGGCACCGACGTGCTGTTGTTCATTGACAACATCTACCGCTTCGTCATGGCCGGCATGGAAGTCTCCGCGCTGCTGGGGCGCATGCCCAGCGCCGTGGGCTACCAGCCGACCCTGGGCACGGATATGGGTGAGCTGCAGGAGCGCATTACCAGCACGCACCGCGGCGCGATCACCTCGATGCAGGCGGTTTACGTGCCCGCCGACGACTACTCCGATCCCGGGCCGGTGACCACCTTCGCTCACCTGGACTCGACGATCACCCTGGAGCGGCGGCTGGCCGCTCAGGGCCTCTACCCGGCGGTGGATCCGCTGACCTCCGCCTCGCGCATCCTCGACCCGCGCATCGTCGGCGAGGACCACTACCGCGTGGCGCGGGAGGTGCAGCGCGTGCTCCAGCGCTACCAGGAACTGCAGGACATCATCGCCATCCTGGGTGTGGAGGAGCTGTCCGAGGAGGACAAGAAGACGGTCTCACGGGCGCGCAAGATCCAGCGCTTCCTGACCCAGCCGATGTTCGTCGCCGAGCGGTTCACCGGGCGGGCCGGCCGGCACGTCCCGGTCGAGGATACCGTGCGCGGTTTCCAGGAGATCCTCGCCGGCCGGTGGGACGAGCTGCCGGAGGATGCCTTCTACATGATCGGCGGCATCGAAGAGGCGGCGGAGAAGGCGGCACAGTTGAAGGCGGGATAGGATGGGCCTGCGTCTGAACATCGTCACTCCCGAACGGGAACTGTTCACCGGCCAGGTGGATTCCCTGCTCGTCCCCAGCGTGGAGGGGGAGATGGGTATCCTGCCGCACCACGCGCCGTTGATCGCCGTGCTGGCCGAGGGGGAGCTGGTCGCCCGCCAGGGCGAGGAGGAGCTGCTCTTCGCCATCCACGGCGGCTACATCCAGGTGCTGCCCGACCGGGTGATCGTGCTGGCCGATACAGCCGAACGGGCGGAGGAGATTGACGAATCGCGGGCGGAAGCAGCGCGCCAGCGGGCCGAGGAGCTATTGAAGAAGGAACCGCCGCCGGAGGAACGAGCGGCGGCCCGCGACGCGCTGCGTCGCTCCCTGGTGCGCCTGAAGACAGCCCGCCGCCGTCGCGCTTACCGTCCGGGGACGGACCAGCCGCAGTAGTGGGAGGTCATGCTTGCCAGGCAAAGAGATCGGGATTGATCTGGGCACGGTCAACGTGCTCGTCTACGTGCGCGGCCAGGGGGTCGTCCTCCAGGAGCCATCCGTCGTCGCCATCGCTGTCGGCGAGGAACGCATCGTCGCCGTGGGCGAGGAGGCGCGGGCGATGCTCGGACGCACCCCCGGCGCGTTCGAGGTCATCCGCCCGCTGCGCGATGGCGTGATCGCCGACTACATGGTCACCGAGCGGATGTTGCACTATTTCATGCGCCGGGCCGGAGGCCTCTCGCCGCTGTTCCGGCCACGGGTGATGATCAGCGTGCCCTATGGCGTGACCAGCGTGGAGCGGCGGGCGGTGCGTCGAGCGGCGTTGGACGCCGGGGCGGCCCGCGCCCACCTGATCCCCGAACCGCTCGCCGCAGCCATCGGCGCCGGCCTGCCGACCGACACCCCGTCGGGCAACATGGTCGTTGACCTGGGCGGCGGGGCCAGCGAGGCGGCGGTCGTCGCCATGAACGGTATCGTCGTCGCCAGCTCGGTCCGCGTGGGCGGCCTGCGGCTGGACGAGGCGATCATCACCTACGTGCGCCGCAAGTACAATCTGATCATCGGCCAGCCCACCGCCGAGGAAGTGAAGATCCGCATCGGCAGTGCCCTGCCGTTGAGCGAACCGTTGAGGATGGACGTGCAGGGACGCGACCAGGTGGCTGGGCTGCCGCGCACCATCGAGCTGACCTCCGACGAGGTCACCGAGGCGCTCTCCGAGTCGCTGGCAGCGATGATCGGCGTGACCAAGTCGGTGCTGGAGCGCACCCCGCCAGAGCTCGCCTCGGATATCATCGAGCGGGGCATCGCCCTCACCGGCGGGACCTCGCTGCTGCGACGGCTGGACGAGCTGTTCACCCAGGAGATGGGCGTGCCGGCGTGGGTGGCGGATGCCCCGATGGCCTGTGTGGCGGTCGGCGCGGGCAAGGCCCTGGAGCAGTACGAACAGCTCCGGCGCAGCGTGCCGGATATGGATGCGTAGAGGTTCAGGACACGGGGACGCGGGGACACGGAGACGCGGAGGCCACTATGGACGCGAGGATCCGCGCCCTGGGGCTGGATGACTATGATCGCCTGCTGGCCCTGTGGCAGCGCTCCGGCCTGCACTCGCTGAAGCTGCAGGGGCGCGATAGCCGCCAGGCGGTCGCCGCCCAACTGGCCACCGGCCTGCAGACGATCCTGGGCCTGGAGGTGGATGGCCGATTGGTGGGGGCGGTGATCACCACCCACGACGGACGCAAGGGCTGGATCAACCGGCTGGTGGTGGACCCCGACTTCCGCCGCCGTGGCTACGGGGCGCGGCTGGTGCAGGCGGCGGAGGAGACCCTGCGTGCCCAGGGGATGACGGTCATCGCCGCGCTGGTGGAGAGCGACAACCCCGCCTCGCTGGCCCTGTTCACGAAGGCCGGCTACGTCGAAATTGACCCCGGCATGCACTACCTGACCCGGCGGGATCGCTGCGAGGCTTGAGAGGGTCGGGCGAGCCGCCCAGCCTGCCCCTGTGCCCGGTGAGTGAACCGTCTGCCGGGTCGCCTCCGCCCGACGGGACCCGCTTAGCGATAGCGGGTATAGCCGCGGAACACTTCTCCCACGCTGCTCCCCTCGTGCACCAGCCGGATCACCTTGCCCAGCAGCGACGCGACCGAGAGGACGGTCAGGTTGGGCAACTGTTCCCGCTTTTCGGGCGGGATGGGCACCGAGTTAGTGGTGAGGATCTCCTTGATGCCCAGGCCGCGCAGCCGCTCCACCGCCGGCGGCGAGAGGATGGCGTGGGCGAAGCAGAGGTAGACATCCCGCGCCCCGTTCTCCTTGACGATGTTGACTGCGTTGACAATCGTGCCGGCGGTGTCCACCTCGTCGTCCACGACGATCACATCGTGCCCGGCCACGTCGCCGACCAGGGTCAGCGCTTCGGTATCGCGGCTCACTCGCCGCTTCTCCACCATCGCCAGCGGCATATCCAGCTCCTCGGCCAGGTTGCGTGCCTTCTTGGCGAAGCCCAGGTCCGCCGCCACGACGACCGCGTCCCGCAGGTCGCGCTCGCGCAGGTGATCGGCCATGAAGGGGAAGACGGTCAGCACGTCGCCGGGGATGCTGAAGAAGCCCTGGATCTGTTCGGCGTGCAGGTCGAGGGTGATGTAACGGCTCGCCCCGGCGACGGCGATCAGGTCGGCGACCAGGCGCGCCGTGATCGGCACGCGGGGCTGATCCTTCCGGTCGGAGCGCCCGTAGGCCAGGTAGGGGATCACGGCGGTGATCCGGTCGGGCGACGCCCGCCGCAGGGCGTCCAGGAAGATCAGCAGCTCCATGATATTGTAGTTGACCGGGCTGGAAGTGGTCTGGATCAGGAAGACATCCTGGCCGCGGACGCTCTCGTCCAGTTGGACGAAGATGTTCTCGTTGGGGAACTGGAAGAGTTTGCGTCCCGTGAGCGGCACGCCCAGGTAGCGGCTGATCTCCCCGGCCAGGGCCGGACAACCGGTGCCACTGAATAGCTTGATCGCTCCGTGCATGCTGCCCCTCGTCTCAGTCACCGGCCCCGAACTCCGGTTGCAGGATGCTCATCAGGAACTGATCGTGATACCGCCCATCGCGGTAGACGGCGTCGCGCAGGGTGCCCTCGCGCCGGAAGCCGCACTTCTCGTAGCAGCGGATGGCCCGCTCGTTGTCGGCGTCCACGCGCAGGAAGACGCGGTGTAGGTTCATCGTCTCGAAGGCCAGCCGCAGCATGGTGCGGACGGTATCGCTGCCATAGCCCTGATCCCAGTACGCCTTCTCACCGATGACGATGCCCAGTTCGCTGCTGCGGTCCTTCCAGTTGATGGCGTGCAGGCCGACATTGCCGATATGGACGCCCTCGGCGGTCTCCACCGCCAGCAGCACGTCCCGCCCGCTGTTGATCCGCTCGGCCAGCCCGGCGAACCACTGTTCCTCCTGGGCCAGCGAGAAGGGCAGGTAGACCGCCAGGTGGCGGCGCACCTCCGCGTCGCCGAACCAGCGCACGTAGGCGGGCAGGTCGTTCCGCTCGATGGGCCGCAGGTGGATCTTTTCCCCGACTGTCATTCCCGCGCGTGCCTCTCTCCCAGTTTTTCCAGCATATCCTTCGTCATTTCTTCCAGGCCGTACATCGGTTGCCAGCCCCATTCCTCGCGCGCGGCGCTGTCGTCAATGGTGCGCGGCCAGGAATCGGCGATGGCCTGGCGGAAGTCCGGTTCGTAGCTGCAGACGAAGTCGGGGATGTGTTTCTGGATCTCCGCAGCCAGCTCACCGGCAGAGAAGCTCACCCCGGCCATGTTGAAGTCGGCGTGGTGCTTGAGCCGCGACAGGTCGGCTTCCATCAACATCATCGTTCCCCGGATGCAGTCGGGCATGTACATCATCGGCAGGACCGTATCGGCGCGGACGAAGCAGGTATAGCGCTTGTGTTTGATCGCCTCGTAGAAAATGGCCACGGCGTAGTCGGTCGTTCCGCCGCCGGGCAGGGTTTCACTGCTGATGATGCCCGGGTAGCGCACCCCGCGCACGTCCAGCCCGAAGCGCTTGAAGTAGTAGTTGCACAGCAGTTCGCCGGCCACTTTCGTCACGCCGTACATCGTTGTCGGGCGGAGCACAGTTTCCTGAGGCGTGTTCTCGCGGGGCGTCTCCGGCCCGAAGGCGGCGATGGAGCTGGGGCAGAAGACGCGCACCATGTTCCGCTCGCGGGCCACCTCCAGCACGTTGTACAGGCCGTTGATGTTCACGTCCCAGGCCAGTTGTGGGTTCTGCTCGCCCGTGGCGGAGAGGATGGCGGCCATGTGGTAGATCGTATCAATCTTGTACTTATCCACCACCGCTTCCAGCGTCTCCCGGCGGGCCACGTCAATGAACTCGAAGGGGCCCGAATCGCGCAGCGCCGGGCTGGGCGCGGTCTTGCGTCCTGTGGCGACGACATGCTCGCCGCCGTACCGTTCGCGCAGCGCCATGGTCAGCTCCGACCCGATCTGCCCGCAGGCGCCGGTCACCAGGATCCGTTTCATTTCCCTATCCCCACTCATCTATTCACCTCTGGACTTGTCTTGGAAGTTGTTCATTGGCAACTGCCTACCGTCCGCGGCGCTGGGCCCTCAGCCCACCCCCTGGCCCCCTCCCCTCGCCCGCCCGGCG
>DAOTYW010000130.1:0-2746 GCA_034434755.1 Anaerolineae bacterium
CCGCGCAGCATCTGGTCTATGCCGAGACCGGTTCGTCGGTACGGACGGTGCTGGTGGATGGACGGGTGGTGGTGGAGGAGGGTCGCCTGGTGGGCGTGGATGAGACGGCGCTGCTGGCGGAGGTGCGTCAGGTGTGGGCGCAGCGGCGGCGGGACATCCCCGCGCCCTCCCCGCAGGCGCAGGCGTTTCTCGCTGCTCAGGAGCGCTTCCGACAGCGCCTCCTGGCCACGCCTCTGCCGTTCGAGCGCCGGTCATAAACAACGCCGTCGCTTCCCATCTCCTCCGTCTCCCCGTCTCCGTGTCGCCGCGTCTCCCCATCTCCGTGTCACCGCGTCTCCCCATCTCCGTGTCACCGCGTCTCCCCATCTCCGTGTCACCGCGTCTCCGCTTCCTCCACCATCCCCCGAATCACCTCGGCCACCGGCCGGACCTCGCGGATCAGCCCGACGGCCTGGCTGCAGGCGATCACGCCGCAGGTCACGTCGCCTTCCTCGATCATCCGTTTGGTCGTCTGCCCGCCGGCGACGGCCAGGATCTCCCACAGTTCGGCCTTTCGCGCCTCTAGTTCGTTGACCCGCATCGCTGCCGGGTTCTTCCAGGCGCGGATGGTGTTCTGGAGGGAGCTGAGCACGGGCACGGTGTCCAATTCGCTGGCAGCCAGGAGGGCCTGTTTGAGGTTGTCGTGGATGGGACACTCCTGGGTCAGCAGCAGCCGCGTGCCGATGGTGACCCCCTCCGCGCCGAGGGCCAGCGCGGCGCGCAGCCCACGTCCGTCGGCGATGCCGCCGGCGGCCAGCACCGGCACATCGAGGGCGTCGGCGGCGAGCGGCACCAGGGTGAAGGTGGTCAGTCCCAGCTCGCCGATATGCCCGCCGCCCTCGCTGCCGAAGACGGTCACCGCGTCGGCGCCGGCAGCCTGGGCGCTGAGGGCGTGGCGGACGCTGGCGCACTTGTGCATGCGCTTCACCCCGCCGGCCTTCAGCCGCGCCAGCAGCGCCTCCGGCGGACGGTGGCCGGAGGTCTCCGCCACCGGCACGCCTTCCTCCAGGATGACCTCGACGTAGAGGTCGTTATCTATCGGACGGATCGCCGGATGCAGGCTCAGGTTGACGCCGAAGGGCCGCTCGGTGAGCGCCTTCGTCCGCCGCACGGCCTGGCGGAACTCCTCCTGCGTGGGGTACATCGCCGAGGCCAGCAGTCCCAGCGCGCCGGCGTTGCTGATCGCGGCGACGAACTCCGGCGTGGAGATGTGCATCATACAGCCGCCGACGATCGGGTGCTCGATGCCGAACAGCTCGGTGATGCGGGTCTTCAGCATAGAGCGGCCTCCTGCCGCAATGAAGGGTAACTGCTCTCCGCGTCTCCGCCTCTCCGCCTCCCCGCGTCCCCGCGTCTACGCGTCCCCATCTATCCCCCGCGCAGGATGACCGGCAGGTAGACGCGGTTGTAGATGCCGAACCAACGCATCGTCGCTGCCATCACCGCCTGCGCGTCCGTCCGGGCCAGGTTCTCGAACGGCCAGCCGACGAACAGCAGCCGGGAGGTCCCGTTGTCATAGGTCAGTCCGTTGGGGAAGGAGGTGTGGCTGCGAAAGGCCTGCTGGGCCGGCGAGAGCGGGAAGAACTCGTCGGCGAGCGTGGCGGTTGGGCTGAGTGGGTAACTGCCCAACAGGCCGCCGCTGACCGGGTTGCCGGCGACGCCCTGGACCAGGAACGTGCCCAGGTCGTCCCGGTAGGCGGCCACGCGCAGGTAGGCGCGGTTGAAATCGTCCCGCCCGACGTCGTACAGGTAGTCCTGGCTGCTGAGGAAGAGCTGCCCGCCATAGCGGAGGTACGTCGCCAGGTTACGCTCGTCCTGGATGGTCAGCGTGTCCACGCGGTGCTGGCCGGTGAACCAGACCACGGCGCGGTGATAGTTCAGCGCGTTGGCGGTCACCCGGCCCAGCGCGTCGGTGTCCCACAGGTCGAAGGCGATGGCGTTATCCGCCAGTGCCGTCGTGTAGACCGTCTCCACGTCCGGCGCGCTGCGATCATCATCCACCACCAGCACGGGGTAGGGCACGCGGGTGGTGAGGACGCTGGTGGCGCTGACGGCCGGGTTGTTGGCCGAGGTGGCCGTCAGCGTGAGCACGTGAGTGCTGCCCGGCGGCTCGTTCGGCCAGGGCATGACCGAAACGCCGATCTCGATATACGCGCTGCCGGACATGTTGATCGGGTTCTGCAGCGGCTGGCCGGTGTTCAGGTTCCACAGCGTGACCGGCCAGTAAGGGCTGTAGACGGCGGTGACGTTGACGAAGTCCATCGCGCCGGAGCAGTTCTCCAGGCGGAAGCGCCGGATGCTGCTCGACCCCGGCCGCTCCCAGGCGATCTGGCTGTCCGGCCACAGGTCAAGGCAGAACGTGGGGTTCGCGCAGACCGACCACATGTCCGCCATCAGCACGTCGGGGGGCCGGGGACGAAGACGGTGATGTTGTTGATGGCGATGCAGCTATTCGTCGGGCACGGGCTGGCGGTCCAGGAACCGCTCTCCGGGTTGCTGCCGAAGGCGAAGTTGTGGTTGTTCGACGTGCCGGGGAAGGGGTCGCCCGCATCGCCGGCGTTGACGTGGTTCTCCAGGTGACGCTGGCCGTCGGCCTGTTCCAGGGAGACCAGCGTGTGCCAGATCGGACACAGGCAGCAGGGCGTCGAGGTGCACTCGTAGCGGTTCAGCTCCCAGCGGTTCCAGCGGCTCTCGTCCACGTGCCAGA
>DAOTYW010000131.1:0-7308 GCA_034434755.1 Anaerolineae bacterium
ACCATGCCGAACTCGAGGTGGTAGGTGAGTTCGTGATCCTCTTCCTCGATACGCCAGATGTTGAAGTCCTCGGTCTCGGCCAGAACCTCGATCTCTTTCTCGTCCATTTTGCCTCCTATGGTAACTGACTACCCTCCCGCAGGTTCGGGCGCAATCTCCGCACTGGAGTGCGCCGCCATGAGTTACTTGCCCTCTCGCCAGCCACTTTCTAACCTGCGGGAGGGTAGGCGGTCAGTCGTTCTGCGCCTGTAATGGGCGCTCGAAAATCCACAGTTCGTGCTCCCAGGCACGGACAACGCCAGCCGCCTCCAGGGCCACGCGCAGGGCCGGCTGATCCGGCGGGCGGATGCGCAGCCCCTGGTAGCCACGCTGACCGGCCAGCACGCGCAGGCACCATGCCAGCGCCGTGATCCCCTCCGTCCGCCCATCCAGGTAGCCCACCAGCAGGCGATCCCGTCCCTCGTCCACGGTGACGATCGCCGCGGCGGCCAGGCGGCCCTCCAGGTCCATCCCCAACACCTCGCCGGCGGCCAAGTGCGCGGCCAGCCGCTCGCGGGTCAAGCGCATCCAGCGCCAGGAGACCTCATAGAGGCCGGCAGCGGCGCGGGATACCGGTGAATCGTGGATCAACGCCCAGGCCGCGTCCAGATCGCCGGCGGCCAGGACACGCGCCGTGCTGACGCCCGGCAGCGGATCGGCCCCGTAGTACAGGTAGCGGGCCACCCGGCTGAACCCGTCACGGGCGGCCAGACGATGGACCGTCTGGTTGTTGGACGCGGTCGCCAGGCGCACCACCCCCCGCCCCACCCGTTCGGCCAACCGCAACTGGTACGCCTGCAACAGGCGCGCCAGCCCCAACCGTCGGTAGGCGGGGTCAACGCGCAGCCCCTCCATCCACCACTCGTCGTCCGCGATGCGGGTCAGTTTGGCCAGGGCGGCCACCCGCCCCCTCCGTTCCACGACCGTCAGTTCGCCGTGCAGATCGCCAATCCACTCATCCCACACATCGGGGATGTAATCATCGCCATCCCAGGCCTGGGCACAGATCGCCTCCACGGCGGCGCGGTCCTGCGGCAGCGCCGGGCGGATGGTCCACTGTCCGGCCAGCGCGCGCCGCCGGATGCGGTCCCACAGCCGCAGCAACCAACCCCGCCGGCGCGGGCGCATGGCGACCGCTTCGGGAAACGGGTCGCGATCGGTCAGCCGGCAGAAGACATACTCGGCCAGCACGCGCAGCGTTGCTACAGTGGGGGCGGCCACCAGGATGCCCAGGACGCCGGCCAGGATGCCACCGGCGATCACGGCGACCAGCACGACCAGCGGGTGCAGGTTCAGGCTCTGTCCCATGACCCGTGGCAGGAGCAGATTGTTCTCAACCTGCTGAATGATGACGTACAGCGCCACGACGATCACGGCAAAGAGCAGGTTGCCCACCGGCAACCACGTCGAGCCCTGGAACAGCGCGATCAGGACTGCCGGGACAGCAGCCAGGAACGGCCCGATGGAAGGGACGAACTCCAGCACCCCGGCCAGCAATCCCAGGGCCAGCGCGTTCGGCAGGCCGATGATGCTGGCCACCACCATCGTGATCACGCCGATCAACAGCGCCATCAGCAGTTGGCCGCGCAGGAACGCCTGCCAGACGCCGGTGATGCGCTGCCGCAGGCGGATGAGATCGTCCTGCAGGGGGGATGGAACCAGCCTGTCCAGCGACTCCACCAGACGGTCGCCATCCCGCACCAGATAGAAGGTCGCCAACATCGTAAAGAGAAACCACAGCACCGTCGAGGCGAAACCGACGACGAAGCTGATCGAGCCGCTGAACAGCACCTGCGTGCCCTGCACGAGCTGGCCGAAGAGCGAACGCAGGTTCACCTGCTCGCGCAGCGGTTGCAGGTCGAGTTCCTGACCCAGCAGGACCACCGGATGGGCCGTCAGGCGGTCCCAATCCACAGCGATGGTGGCGAGGATCTGGGCAAAGTCCACGTTCAGCGAGCTGATGGCGCCGACGAGCGGCGGCACCGCCACGGCGGGAGCGGCCAGGATAACCAGGAAGAGGATGAGGATGACCAGCAAGGCAGCGACGGTACGCGACAGCCGCGCCCGCCGCTCCAGAAAATCCGCCACCGGATCGAAGATGAACGCCAGGAGGCAGGCGATGACCAGCGGCGGGAGGACCTGTCGGAAGCGGTAGAGGATGAGCCCCGCCAGCAGCAGCAGGATCAGCACGACGGCGCGCTTGGTCTGCGATGTCCACCGCTTGACAGGCTCAGCCATTCGTATCTCCCGCGCAACTGCTCACCCTCCCGCAGGTTTGGGCGCAACTTGCAACCCCAATCGCACTTCCATGGCCACTCCGATCCGTGGCCCGGTCACTTCCGAACCTGCGGGAGGGTGAGCTGAGCAACTACTCTCCCGCGCCCGTTCGGTCGGGAGCCAGGGGGGCACTGTGGACAATCAGTGAACGGGCCCGAACTGATCCGGCGGCCAGTAGACAAAACAGGCCCGTCCGACGATCTGGTCCACAGGGATCGGCCCGAAGGAACGGGAATCGTTCGACTGGCCGCGGTTGTCGCCCATGACAAAGACGTGCATCGGTGGGACGACGGTGGGCGGGTAATCCGGCCCCCCCTGCCGGTCGGTCCACGGTTCGTCCACCAGCCGGCCGTTGATGTACAACTGCCCGCCGCGCACCTCGACCGTCTCGCCTGGCAGGGCAACGACGCGCTTGATCAGCAGCTCTTCCTGGCCGGACACGTGCAAGACGACCACATCGCCCCGCGCCGGCCCGTGGACGAAGTGATACGTGACCTTCTCCACGATCACCCGTTCGGCGTTATGGAGGTTCGGTTCCATACTCATCCCCTCCACGACCGTGGCCTGGGCGAGGAAGAGGTTGATCACCAGGGCGATAACAACGGCCGGCAGGAGCGTCTGCACCAGTTCGGAGAGCGCCCGCAGCAGAAGCCGTCCCACATGGGCCAGTGGGCTGGGAGGCTTCCCCGGCTCCTGGAACAGTGACTGGTCTTCCAGCAGGCTCTCCAAACCTCACCCCCGTGTCATCTATCGGCGGCGCGGCGGGCGCGATCCCTCCCGTCCGCGGTCGCCCGAACGCTCGCCGCCCCCACGGGGGCCGCGACTGTTGCGGTCATTCCGCTCGCGGCCGCCGGCAGGCCGGTCGTGCTCGCGGGCCTCCTCCGGCGTCCATCCTTCCAACACCGCCCGCCGGGAAAGGCGAATCTTGCCATCCGGACCGATGTCCGTGATCATCACCATGATCTCATCGTTGATGTCCACCACATCCCGCACGGTAGCCACCGGGCCATCGGAGAGCTGGGAGATGTGCACCATCCCATCGGTGCCGGGGAGCAATTCGACGAAAGCGCCGAAGTCGGTGATGCGCACCACCCGTCCGGTATAGATATCCCCGATCTGCGGTTCGATGGTCATGTGGGCGATAATCTGGCGCGCCCGCTCGGCCCCCATCCCATCGGTCGAGGCGACGAAGACGGTGCCATCGTCCTGGATGTCCACCTTCACCCCGCACTCTTCCTGGATGGCGCGGACGGTCTTGCCGCCGGGACCGATGATCGCCCCCAGCTTGTCCGGGTCCACGTGCAGGACCAGCATCCGCGGCGCATAAGGGGACAGCTCTGCCCGCGGCGCCGGGATGGTCGCCCGGAGGACATCGAGGATACGCAGCCGCGCCTGGCGTGCCTGTTCCAGCGCCTCGGCCATGATCTGGCCGGAAATGCCCTTGATCTTGATGTCCATCTGCAGGGCAGTGATCCCCTGCTCCGTCCCGGCGACCTTGAAGTCCATGTCCCCCAGGTGGTCCTCCATTCCCAGGATGTCGGTCAGCACCTGGTAGCGATCGCCTTCCTTCACCAGGCCCATGGCGATGCCGGCGACGGGGGCGCGGATCGGCACCCCGGCGTCCATCAGCGCCAGCGTGGAACCGCAGACAGACGCCATCGAAGTGGAGCCGTTCGAGGAGAGCACCTCGCTGACGATGCGGATGGTGTAGGGGAAGACATCCTCCGGCGGGATGACTGGGACCAGGGCGCGTTCGGCCAGCGCGCCGTGGCCGATCTCGCGTCGCCGCGGCCCGCGCAGCGGGTAAGCCTCGCCGGTGGAGAACGGCGGGAAGTTGTAGTGATGGATGTAGCGCTTGGTGTCCTCCGGCGATAGGTCGTCCAGCGTCTGCTCCTCGCGCGGCGTGCCCAGGGTGAGCACGGAGATCACCTGCGTCTCGCCACGGTTGAACAGGCCCGAACCGTGCGTGCGGGGCAGCAGCCCCACCTCGGCAGAGAGCGGGCGGAGTGTCACGGGATCGCGCCCATCCACCCGCAGGCCGTCGTCGAGGATGCGCCGCCGCACGACCTCGCGGGTGACCTCATCGAAAGCCTGCCTGACGGCAGAGGGGTCGGCCTCCGCACCCATCTGCGCGGTCAGTTCGGTCAACAGGCCATCCAGCGCCGCGTTACGCGCCGCCTTGTCGGTGGACTGGTAGAGGATCGGCGACAGACGGTCAGCGACCTGCTGGCGCACGCGGGCGACCAGCTCCTCCGGCAGGGCATGGGAGAAGTAAGCCCGCTTGGGCTTGCCAATCGCCTCGCGCATGTGCTGCTGGGCAGCGATCACATCCTGGATCGCCTGGTGGCCCACCTGGAGGGCCTCCAGCATGACCGTCTCGCTGACCTCGTTGGCTCCCGCCTCGACCATCAGGATCGCCTCGGCGGTGCCGGCCAGCCGCAGGTCGAGCAGGCTCTGCTCCATCTGGGGGATGGTGGGATTGACAACCAGTTCGCCGTCTATGTAACCGATGCGCACAGCGCCCACCGGGCCCTCGAACGGCGCGTCCGAGATCATCAACGCCGCCGAGGCGCCGATGATCGAGAGGATGTCCGCCTGGTGCAGTTCATCCTGCGATAGCGAGGTGACGATCACCTGCACGTCGTGGCGCAGGTCCTTGGGGAAGAGGGGACGCAGGGGGCGGTCGGTCAGCCGGCCGATCAGGATCGCGTGTTCGGGCGGGCGGCCCTCGCGGCGGAAGAAGGAACCGGGGATGCGGCCGGCCGCGTAGAGCCGCTCCTCGAAGTCCACGGTCAGGGGGAAGAAATCGGCAGCCTCCCGCTCCTGAGCCGCCATGGTGGCCGTGGCCAACAGCATCGTGTCGCCACAGCGGATCGTTACGGCGCCGCCCGCCTGAGGGGCCAGCTTGCCGCTTTGGAGGGTGATCGTATGGTCACCCAGTTTCGCTGTAAAGGTCTGTTCTGTACTCATCTTACCTCCATGCCGAAGGTCGGCACGGGTCAGAAACTGGGACATGGCCCGTAAGGACTTCCGCCCCTACGGGACATGTCCCAATTCCAAACCGCGTGCCGGACTCCGTCAAAAATAGGACTGGCTACTTGCGCAACCCCAGCCGGCGGATGATGTCCTTGTACCGCTCGGGATCGCTGTTGCTCAGGTAGGTCAGGTGTCGGCGGCGCCGCCCCACCATCTTCAACAGGCCGCGGCGGGAGTGCTCATCGTGCTTGTTGGTGCGCAGGTGCTCGGTCAATTGGTTGATACGGGTGGTCAGAAGGGCGATCTGGACTTCCGGCGAGCCGGTGTCATCGGGCGTGCGCCCATACTCGTGGATCAGTTGTTGTTTCTGTTCCTTACTCAACGGCATTCAGGTTCCTCTCGTTCTACTGGCGGGGGCATCCCCGCCTGATCGTGCGCCCGTATTGTACCACAGTTCCCACCCTCTGGCAAACCTGGCGGCAGCGTAGGACAACTGCTCGCAGTTGTCCTACTGGGACAGGCAGCTTCGCCATCTTGCCGAAACGTGCTATCATGGGCCTGGCCGGAGCGCGCCGTGCGCCCGTCCAGAGGAGGTTACGATGCAAACCAAATCCTGGCTATCCCTGTTCGCCCTGCTCGGGCTGGCTATGGCGATCCTGGCCTGCGGCCCGTCTTCCCCTACGCCCACCTCCATCCCCCCCACCCCCTACGTCGCGCCGCCCCTGGCGACCGAGTCGCCGATCCCGCCGGCTACCGAGGCGCCCACGGAGCCGCCGGCGAGCATGCTGCCATCCGGCACGGTCGCGCTCTACACCTCCGGCGAGTGGGAGAGCTGGACGCTCTACGCCCTGGGTGGAGACCTGACCGTGACCAGCCTGGGGACGGTCATCCCCGCCGGCGCCGTCGCCTCGCGGAGCGGCCAGTGGATCGCCTACCCCACCGCTTCGCACGGGGCCACGACGGTCATCATCGCCCGTCCGGACGGCACCGTCGTCCACACCGTCACGGCCCCGGTCGGCGCCGACCCCAGCGCCGCCGGGGTGATGGGCATGGCCTTCGACCGCAGCGAGACCCGTCTGGCCTTCCTGGGGGTTGGCGGGCCAGCGGCGGAGGGGACCCCCTGGAGCATCACGGTGGTCAACCTGGCGGACGGCTCGATGGCGACGTTCGATGCGACCACCGGCGCCGACGGCAGCTTCCTGCCTGGCAACCCGTTCGGCTGGGCCGCCGGCGACGGCGAGTTGCTGATTGACCGTTTCCCGCCGTACAGCGAAGGTGTTCCGCTGGGCATCTGGGCCTTCGCCCTGCCGCCTGGCGCGCCGGCCGGGCCGCTGAGCAGCCGGGCTCACCGCGAACTGCTGGCTTCGGGGAGCTACGCCTCGCCCGCGCGGCTCTCACCGGATGGCACGCGGCTGCTCTACACCGCCCGCGACCCCGCCTACACCCCGGCCGGCTACGAGGTCATGATGATGGATCTGGCGGTCAACCAGTTGTGGTCGCTGGACATCGCCAGCGGCGCGTCGAGCATGCTGTTCGCGGCGACCGACGGCAGCGCGCTGGGGCATACGGCCGCCTGGTCGCCCGACGGTGCGCAAGTGCTCTACGCGCAGGGGAACTACGCCGGGCCGAACTTCGGCTCGCTGACGCTGAAGCTGCGTGACAGTTCCGGCGTAGTACGGGAGATCGGTCCGTTGCCGCTGCTGCCGGGGGGATACTTCCTGGGGCTGGACTGGTGCGCGCCGAACATGGCGCTGGCCCGCCTGGCGACCTCGGATTTCACGAACCAGCTCTACGCGATCCGCCTGAGCGACGGTGGAGTGACGCTGCTCGCCTCCGACGGCGCCATCTCCGTGTTGAGCTGCATCCCGTGATGACGCGGTGAGGGGGTGACGCGGTGACGCGGTGAGGGGGTGACGCGGTGACGCGGTGACGCGGTGACGCGGTGACGCGGTGAGGGGGTGACGCGGTGACGTAGAGATCTTCTCCGTGTCTCCGCGTCTCCGTGTCTCCGTGTCT
>DAOTYW010000132.1:0-6690 GCA_034434755.1 Anaerolineae bacterium
TCTCTCAACACGGCTGCCTGACCTCCAGGAAGGAAAGGATAGCCCAATTATACCATGACCGCTGTGTCCTCTCTGCCCTTTTTAAGCACCCTCCACCGGGCGGGAGAGGGGCGGGGGTAGGGGGCGGGGCGAGGGCAAATGACGGCCAACGCCGCGGACGGTAGGCAGTTACTCAGGAGGGAGAAATATGCCATATCGAGATGCCTGGGCCAGGTGCCAGGACTGCGGGAAGCAGTTCATCTTCACAGTGGAGGAACAGCGCCGGCTGGCCAAGGACGGGTTGGCCATCGTTGCGCCCGCGCTGTGCCCGGCGTGCCAGCAGAAGGCCGAGGCTGGCCCCGGCCCGCACCACGGGGTGATCAAGTGGTACGACGCGGAGCGGGGCTACGGGTTCATCACCCAGCGCAGTGGGCGGGAACTATTCTTCCACCGCACGGCCATCGCCCCGGGCGGGCCGGCGCTGCCCGCCGAAGGCGCGCGGGTGACGTTCATGGTCGAGGAACGCGCCCGGGGGCCGCAGGCCGTTGACGTGGTCTTCGAGGCCGAGGAGGACACATGAAACTTTCCGGCAAACGCGTCGCCATCCTGGCGGAGAACAACTACCAGGAACTGGAGCTGTGGTACCCGCTGCTGCGCATGCGCGAGGAAGGCGCAGAGGTGCGCGTGATCGGCACGGGCAGCGCGCCGACCTACACCAGCAAACACGGCTACCCGGTGACCGTCCACGCAGCGGCGGACGAGGTCTCTGCGGCGGAGTTCGACGCGGTGATCATCCCCGGCGGCTACGCGCCCGACCTGCTGCGGCGCTACGAACCGGTGTTGCGGCTGGTGCGCGACGCCTTCGCCCAGGGCAAGGTGGTCGCCGCCATCTGCCACGCCGGCTGGGTGCTGGTTTCGGCGGGCGTGCTGCGCGGGCGGCGCGTGACCAGCGTGCCGGCCATCCGCGACGACATGGTCAATGCCGGCGCGGAGTGGGTGGATCAGGAAGTCGTCCAGGATGGCCACCTGATCACCTCGCGCATGCCCGATGACCTGCCGGCGTTCTGCCGCGCCATCATCGCCTCCTTGCAACCCCACCCTGCTTGACATAGAACGAATGTTCCCCTATAATAAGGGACAGAGTAACTGCTCAGCTCACCCTCCCGCAGGTTCGGAAGTGACCGAGCAACGCATCGGAGTAGCCTGCGAAGTGCGATTTGGGCTGCAAACTGCGCCCAAACCTGCGGGAGGGTAAGCAGTTCAGGAGGTGGTGCATGGACAGTCAACCGCGCCCGTTGACCGAGCGTCAGCAGGAGATCCTCCATTACATCTGGCAGTTCGCCCGTCAGCGCGGCTATCCCCCTTCCATCCGCGACATCGGTGAGGAGGTGGGGATCAGTTCAACGTCGGTGGTCAACTACAATCTGGAGCGGCTCGAACAGGGCGGGTACATCGAGCGCGACCGGGGGCACTCCCGTGGACTGCGCCTCTCCTCACTCGGCGAGGCGCTCTTTGCCACGGATGAGGGGCACGGCCTGGTGTCCATCCCCCTGGTGGGGGTGATCGTCGCCGGTGAGCCGATCCCGCTCCCTGCCTCCGATTTCTCGCGCATGGGCATCGAGGACACGGTCGAACTGACCCGTGGGATCATCGGCGACCCGCGCGACCTGTTCGCCCTGCGGGTGCAGGGGGATTCGATGATTGACGCGCTGATCCACGATGGCGACATCGTCATCATGCGCCAGGCCCGACGGGTGGAGAACGGGGAGATGGCTGCCGTCTGGCTGCGCGACCGCGAGGAGACGACCCTCAAGCGGGTCTATTGGGAAGACCGCCGCGTGCGCCTGCAACCGGCCAACCCAACCATGGCCCCTATCTACGTGGACGACCCCAACCAGGTCGAGGTGCAGGGGAAGGTGATGATGGTCATCCGGCGGGTGCATTGAGACACGGAGACGCGGTGACGCGGGGACGCGGTGACGCGGTGATCTCCGCGTCACCGCGTCTCCGTGTCACCGCGTCCCCATACTCCTGGCCCGTGCCAATCCCTCCAGAATCTCCGCCTCCAGCGGCTGGATCGCTGCTGCGCGTTCCAGGTGGGACAGCGCCTCGTCAGCGCGACCCTGCACCAGGGCAAGCATTCCCAGGTGGTAGTGTGCCCAGGCGAAGGCCGGCTCGCCTTCTGCCGGATCCACCACCTGGCGCAGTTCCATCTCCGCCTCGGCGAAGCGACGGTCGCGGAGATGCGCCATTGCCTGCTTGAAGTGCGCCTCCGTCTGGTCGAAACGCCCGTATTTCTCGAACTGGCCGAAGAAGGAGCCGATGTCGAAGACGAACGTCCGCTCTGCCTGGCAACCCTCGCAGCGGGCGATGATCCGATCAATGGGGCCGCAGGAGGTGCTGCCCAGCTCCTGGCGCTGCACCGCAAAATACCTCCCGCACTCGCAGCGCTGGTTGGAAACGTAAACGTACTCGAAGGCAATGCTGTTGGCTGGGATCAGGTCATCTTCGACTGTCATCCGGCCTCCGTGTTGCGTATTGCGTTGTTGCGTATTGCGTGGTCCGTGGTCCGTGACCATTGTTCATTGGTCGTACCTGCCTACCCTCCCGCAGGTTCGGGCGCAATCTCCGCACTGGAGTGCGCCGCAATGAGCTGCTTGCCCTCTCGCCAGCCACTTTCTAACCTGCGGGAGGGTAGGGGGTCATTGATCATTCTTCTGCATCGGCAGCTTCAGCCCATGCCGGCGGGCGAATTGGAGCGCCTCCTCGTAGCCCGCGTCGGCGTGGCGGATGACGCCCATCCACGGGTCGGCGGTGAGCACCCGTTCCAGCCGCCGCGCTGCCGCCGGCGTGCCGTCGGCGACGATGACCTGCCCGGCGTGCTGGCTGTAGCCGATGCCCACCCCACCGCCGTGATGGAACGAGACCCATGTCGCCCCGCAGACGGCGTTAAGGGCGAAGTTCAGCAACGGCCAGTCGGAGATCGCATCCGAACCGTCCTTCATCCCCTCGGTCTCGCGGTTGGGTGAGGCCACCGAACCGGCGTCCAGGTGGTCGCGCCCGATGACGATCGGCGCGCTCACCTCGCCGCTGGCGACCAGCTCGTTGAAGGCCAGCCCGGCCCGCGCCCGTTCGCCGTAGCCCAGCCAGCAGATGCGCGAGGGCAGCCCCTGGAACTTGACCTGCTTCTGGGCCATCTTGATCCAGCGCACCAGGTGTTCGTCCTCCGGGAACAGTTCCATGATCCGCGCATCGGTGGCGTAGATGTCCTCCGGATCGCCGGAGAGAGCCACCCAGCGGAAGGGGCCCTTGCCCTGGCAGAAGAGCGGGCGGATGTAGGCGGGGACGAAGCCGGGGTAGGAAAAAGCGTCCTTGACTCCGGCGTCGAAGGCGCGCTGGCGGAGGTTGTTGCCATAGTCGAAGACCACCGCGCCGCGCTTGTGCATCTCCACCATCGCCGCGCAGTGCTCGGCCATCGCCCGCATGGACTCCCGCTGGTAGGCTGCCGGGTCGGCCTGGCGCAGGCGCAGCGCCTCCTCCAGCGTCATGCGGTTGGGCACGTACATCAGCGGGTCGTGGGCGCAGGTCTGATCGGTAACCACATCGGGGATGATCCCCCGGCGCACCAGTTCGGGGAAGACATCGGCAGCGTTGCCGATCAGGCCGATGGAGATCGGCACGCCGCGCCGCCTGTAGTCATCGGCCATCGCCAGCGCCCGCTCCAGGTCGTCCACCGCCACGTCCAGGTAGGCCGTGTCCAGCCGCCGCTGCGCCCGGCGGGGGTCCACCTCCACGACCAGCGCCACGCCCTCGTTCATCGTCACCGCCAGCGGCTGCGCGCCGCCCATCTCGCCCAGGCCGGCGGTGAGGACGAGCCTGCCGCGCAGCGAGGCGCCGCGCCCGAAGTGGGTCTCGGCGGCGGCAGCAAGGGTCTCGTAGGTGCCCTGGAGGATGCCCTGCGAGCCGATGTAGATCCAGGAACCGGCGGTCATCTGGCCGTACATGATCAGCCCCTGGCGTTCCCACCGATCGAAGTTCTCCTGGGTCGCCCAGGCGGGGACGATGTTGGAGTTGGCGATGATGACCCGTGGCGCGTCCTCGTGGGTGCGCAGGATGCCCACCGGCTTGCCGGATTGGACCAGCAGCGTCTCGTCCGGCTCCAGGCGGCGCAGCGACTCCAGGATCGCGTCGAAGCACTCCCAGTTGCGGGCCGCCCGCCCGCGCCCGCCGTAGACGATCAGGTTCTGCGGGTCGCCGGCCACATCCGGGTCCAGGTTGTGCTGGATCATCCGGTAGGCGGCTTCGATGAGCCAGTTCTTGCAGTGCAACTCGTGTCCTGTGGGGGGATGAATCACCCGGGGCATCGCGTCCACCTCCTTATGCATCGAACAGTGCAGGGGCGAAACATCGGCTCTGCCGATGCCTCGCCCCTGCAAGTATAGCACAGGCCCTGGTGACCGTCAATCGAACCCGATGGACGACCGCGCCGCGCGGGGCGTCCACCGCTGCTGCACAACTGGCAAGAGCAATCCCTGGAACTCGCGCCGCTGGGACACGAGCGTCAAGGCTTGCGGTGACAAAGCCACCAATCCAGACAGCCTTCCTTGCCCTTGCGCGCCTCGGCGTCCTGGATCGTGCGCGCCGGTGGGATGATCACGTCGTTGCCGAAGAGGGCGTTGTTGGGCCAGTTGGCCGGGATCGCTACCTTCTGCGCGTCGGCGAGCTGAAAGCCCTTGATCATGCGCAAAATCTCGTCCATGTTCCGGCCCAGTTCCGCCGGGTAGTAGAGAATGGCGCGGATGACGCTGCGCGGGTCCACGAAGAAGACCGCCCGAACGGTGCTGGAACCGGCTCCCGGATGGATCAGACCCAACACCTCGGCCACCTGCCCGTGATCGGCAATCAGCGGGAACTCGATCTTGGTGTGGAGATGTTCGTCTATCCACTCGATCCACTTGATGTGGCTGAAGACCTGGTCAATGCTCAGGCCGATCAACTCGGTGTTGAGCTCACGGAGCTGGGGGTAGATCTGCTGGAAGGCGTGGAACTCGGTCGTGCAGACCGGGGTGAAATCGGCCGGATGGCTGAAGAGGATGAACCACTTCCCCTCCATCGCCTGCGGCAGATTGATCGTCCCGTGGGTAGTGACCACGGTCATCGCGGGAAACGGATCACCAATCAACGGCATGCCCATCGCAACACCTCCTTAAAAAATATCAGTAACTGCCTACCCTCCCGCAGGTTCTGGCGCAATCTCCAGAGCAGAATGCGCCTCAATGACCTGCTCGACCCGTTGCCAGACACTTTCGAACCTGCGGGAGGGTGAGATGAGCCTGCTTGCCCTGAGATTTGTGCAGGCATCCTTATATCCCTATTCGCGTGATTTGTCAAGTTTCTCAAGCGAGCGTTTGTTCTATGTCGAAGGCAGTTTAGCAGAACAGAGTAACTACTCACCCTCCCGCAGGTTTGGGCGCAATTTGCAGCCCAAACCTGCGGGAGGGTGAGCCGAGTAGTTACAGAACACGACGAAAATGTGAAGTCTAGCCTAACGAGGCACTAGGCAAATAACTCCGTAGACAGGTAGCGTTCACCGGTGCTGGGTAGCACCGTGACGATGGTTACCTTTCCTTTGGTCCTCTGAGCGATTTTGATTGCCGCTGCGGTAGAGGCGCCGCTTGAGATGCCGGCCAGTATGCCTTCCTCGCGGGCGAGGCGTCGGGCGGTCTCGAAGGCCTCGTCATCCGAGACCGTCATCACCTCGTCCAGCAGCTCGCACCTGAGCACGGCAGGCACAAAGCCCGCTCCGATGCCCTGGATTTTGTGCGCGCCGGGTTGTCCACCGGAGAGGACGGCCGAATTGGCCGGTTCCACACCGACGATATGCACGTGCGGATAGGTGGCGCGCAGCGCTTCGCCAACGCCGGTGATCGTGCCGCCAGTGCCGATGCCGGCGACGAAATAGTCGATCGGCTCCGGGCACTGGCGAATGATTTCGGGGCCTGTATGCAGCTGGTGAGCCTGGGGATTGGCGGGGTTGTCGAACTGCATGGGGAGAAAGGCATTCCGCTCAGCGGCGATGGCCTGGGCGCGGGCAATCGCGCCGCCCATGCCTTCCGTAGCGGGCGTCAGTACCAGCTCGGCGCCATATCCGCGCAGCAGTTTTCGCCGCTCCAGGCTCATACTTTCGGGCATGACCAGAATGACCGCGTAGCCCTTGACCGCGCCGACCATAGCCAGGCCGATGCCCGTGTTGCCGCTGGTCGGTTCGACAATGCAGCCCCCCGGCCGCAGCAGGCCTTCCCGCTCTGCTGCTTCGACCATGCTGAGGGCGATTCGGTCTTTGACGCTGCCGCCAGGATTCATCAACTCCAGCTTGACCCAGATCGCTGCGTCCGGGCGGGGGGAGAGTCGCTGGAGACGTACCAGCGGTGTGTTGCCGATATGCTCGAGTATGGACATGTCTTCACCTCAGATGTGATAGACAAAAGGGACGTGGTTGCTCGACTCGACGATAGGCTCGCGCCAGGCGGCCGGGTTGTAAACGCGCGAAAACGGGGGGACGGACTGGGTGAGCCAGACGTTGCCGCCAATGACCGAGTCGTGGCCGATGACCGTCTCACCGCCCAGGATCGTCGCTCCGGCATAGATGGTTACGTGATCCTCGATCGTCGGATGGCGCTTTTCCCGCGCCAGGCTCTTTTTGACGCTGAG
>DAOTYW010000133.1:0-5187 GCA_034434755.1 Anaerolineae bacterium
TTTTCGGGGGTGTCCTCGTTATAGAGTTGCATGGTCCCATCGGTGCTGCTGGACAGTCCCTGGTACATCCCGCCGAAGGGGTCGCGTCCGTCCACGCGCAGCGGGGGCGGCCAGTCCCAGTGTTCGATGCCCAATGCCGAACTGGAGAGCAGCACCGGCCCGCCCTCGCTAGCTTCGGTGACCAGGTAGCAGGCATCGCCGGCGGTCAGGCGCACCGGTGGGAAGGTGAAAGAGAGGGCCATTCCCCGCCGCTCCACCGGCAGCGTCGCCTCGACGATTGCTTCGGCCAGCACCTGCTCTCCGGCGGGGTCGGCGGCCAGAGCGACGCGGAAGCGCTCCGGCCCGGCGTCGCCCTGCGGATCGCTGGCGTAGTTCAGCGTCACGCCGGTCGCCTCCGCCGTGACGTCGCTCTCGAAGCGCGTGACCAGCGGCGCACCGTCACTGAACAGCGAGCCGGCGGGGACGGTCACCTGGATCTGGCTCCCGCCGTCCGCCGTGCGCAGGTGCACCGTCGCGGCGGTGGGGACGTTCTGGAAGATCCAGCGCGAGGCGGCCAGGCGTGTGTGCGAGTGAGTGTAGACGGATGTGTAGGCCAGCGCCCAGAATAGCGCGCCGATGATGGTGACGGAGGCGAGGGTGATGCCGATGAAGTGTTTGGAAGTTGGAGGTTGGAGGTTGGAGGTTGGAGGTTGGAGGTTGGAGGTTGAACTTCGGACAAAAGAGACGACGAACCAAGCGGCGAAGAGGGCGAAGGTGGGGTAGACTGGCAGCAGGTAGCGCATGTTCTTGACCCACTGCGTGCCCTGGTAGAGAAAGTAGCCGGTGGCCCACAGCCAGGGGAGGAGGGCCGGGGTGATCTCACGCCCGCGCAGCCAGCGGCGCACGATGTCGAAGCCCCACACGCCCCAGCCGGCCCAGGCGATCAGTCCCAGCGGCAGGCCCAGACCCCAGAAGACCATGTTCACCCAGGGGAAGACAAGCGGCGGTCGGTTGGCCCACTGGTGGCCGGGGAAGTAGTCGTTCTGGCCGGACATGAGGTTGCGAATCTCTTCCATGTTCGCCAGCCACTGCTCGTTCAGACGCAGGCCGAAGAAGCCGGGCCCTGTGAAAGCATACGGCTGGGCGAGGCGGAAGGCCACGGCGGCGATCACGCCCGAGAAGAAGATGAGGGGAAGAGGAGAGGGGGAGACGCGGTGACGCGGGGAGGCGGGGATCTCCGCGTCTCCGCGTCCCCGCAGCTCCGCCCACACCCGCACGCTCCCTGCCAGCGCCACTACCAGCGCCAGCGGCCAGACGCTGATCTTACAGGCCATGCCCAACCCGGTCGTCAGCCCGGCGAGGGCAAAGGCGAGCCAGTGGCCGGTCTGTGCAGCCGTGATGGCCAGGTAGATCGTCGCGGCGACGAAGAAATTCGCCGTGGCATCCACGGTGTAGAAGTGCGCTTGCTGGATCGGCAGCACCGACAGGGCGTACAACAGCGCTGCCAGCAGGCCCGTCCAGCGCTCCCATAGCCGCCGTCCGCTCAGGAATACGAACACCAGCCCGCCCAGGTCGAACAGCGCAGCCAGGGCGCGGCCGATCATCCGCGAACCGGCGCTGCTGAACGCGCCTGCCCAGCACTGATCCGCCGGGATGCCGATCAGCAGCGGGGCCAGCAGCCGCGCCGTCGGGCTGGGTGGCGGCCCCAGGCCCGCGTCGAGCGCCTCGCCCACCGCACGGGTCAGGAAGAGCGGCAGCGTCCCGTACACGAAGAAACCGTAGCCGTGGTTGTACGGGTTGAGCGGCGAGTGGGCCGTGTCCAGGTACGCGCCGAGGCTGTCGGGGAGCTGTACCGCCGAGGTCACCTGGCGCAGAAACTCCTCGTCGGGGTGGATCGCCTGCCCCTCGCCCCAGTCCAGGCCGACGAAGCGCAGGTAGCCGCCGAGGATGACGATGAGGAGGAGCAGGGCGGCCGTTTCCAGCCGTTCCAGTTTCTTCACCCGCTCCTCCGCGGCGGGACTTCGTAGATGACGAACAACAGCCGTCCGTCCACCGGCGAGTAGTACGCCGCCGACGTGCCGCCGGGGAAGGCGGTGCGGAGCAGCGTCAGGTCGGCTTCGTTATCGGCTACGACGACGAACAGCGCACCCCGCGAGAGGTCGGCGGCGATCTCCGCCCCAGGGGCGTAATCGCGCCCGTCCACGTTGCGCAGGCGGAAGGCGATCGCCCCGAAGTCCCAGTAGATGTATGGCGCGCCGTCGAAGTAGATCGGCGGCACGCTCTCCCGCGCCTCGATCGCGTCGCACAGCACGTCCGACAGCTCGGCGGTGGGGTTGCCGTAGACCCGCTGCGGCGTGTAGACGCCGAAATAGAAGGTCAGGTTGGCGGCGGTGATGACGGTCAGCACCAGCGCGACGACGAGCGCGCCGTACAGGCGACGGCGAGCCTCGCTCCAGCGGGTCATCAGCCGCTGGGCCAGCCCGACCGTCTCCGCCAGCCCCAGTCCGGCCAGGATCCCCACGGGCGGCACCGTCCCCACGCCGCGCTGGCTGGAGGGCGGGTTCTCGGTCATGAACCAGGCCATCAGCACGGCGCACCAGAACCATAGCACGAGCAGCCCCTGGCCGGGCCGGCGCGCACGGACGGTCGCCGCCGCCAGCCCCAGCACCAGGAATACCCCGGCGATCGGATCCAGCAGCGGGCGGCCCGGATAGTACCAGAAGGTCGGGTCAGGGGTGAGGTGGAAGGCGGAGATGGACTTCCAGAATTGTTCCAGCAGCAGGGAGGCGGCGCTGCGTCCGGTGAAGGCGATCGCCTGATCGAGCCAGCCGCCGTCGCTGAAGATGTTGACCTGGTTGAAGCGCGAGGCGAAGCTCTCCGGGTGGGCCAGGTAGTGGAAGGCCAGCGGCGCGAAGGCCAGCAGGCCGCCCAGGAGCAGCAGGGCGATGTGCTGTCCCCGCCGGGCCAGGAAACGCGGTTCGGCCAGCGTTCGCCAGATCAGCAGCAGAGCAACCACGACCAGCGCCAGGCGCGAACCGAAGTAGCCGTACCAGGAGAGTCCCAGCGTCACCCCGGCCAGGCCGAACCAGAGCGGCGCGCTGGAGCCGCGCTCATCGCGCAGCCCACGCACCAGGAAGTAGAGCGCCAGGGCGCCGAACAGCCCATCGCCGATCTGGTTGGACGCCAGGCGGCTGAAGTGCAGTCCATAGTGGCCGAAAGCGACCAGCACGCCAGCGGCCCAACCGGCCTGCCGTCCGGCCAGCTCCCGCCCCAGGAGGAACGTCGCCAGCACCGTGGCCGTGCCGATCAGGGCGGAGAGCGCCCGCCCGCCGGCGATGGTGAAGCCGAACAGCTTCATCGCCAGGCCGTAGGCCAGGAAGGACATCGTCGGGACGGAGTACCAGCCGGTCGAGAAGGGGTTGCCCAGGGGCGGGCCGAGCAACTGGATGGCGTCCAGCAGTTGCGTGCCCTCGTCGCCGCCCAGGTTGGCGGGGATCGTCTCCAGGTGGACGGTCCGCGCCAGCAGCGCGGCCACCAACAGCACGGCCAGCGCGGTCAGCTCGATCCAGTTCGTCCGTGCCCGGCGCGCCAGACGCAGCAGCCCGTCGTGCGGCGGGAGCGGGGCCAGCGCGGCCAGGAGGAGCAGCAACCCGACCGCCCAGGCGAGCAGCAGGCCGGTGAAATCCGTTGGCGGGGTGGGGCGGGCGGCCCGCCAGCCGGCGCCGACGGTCAGCATCACCGCCAGGCCCATCAGAGCGGCGCGGCGCGGGTGCGAGGTCGCCGTCTGCAGCAGGGCGCCGAAACGGCTGATCGTGCGGCGCGGCCCACGGTCGGCGCGGCGCAGGGCAACGACCCAGCAGAGCGTCCCCAGCCCGTAGAGCAGCACGCCGTCCCATGGGTAGCGCCCCCCGCCCAGGTAGGCCTGGCCCAGGAAGACCAGCACAAGCCCGCCGATCAGCCAGAGGGCAGTGATGCGTCGTCCCCGCGTCTCCACGGCTATCCGACCTCGACCTCCTGTGTCTCGGCGATGATGTCGCGTTGCTGCAGCGACTCCTTTGCCACGGGCTTCTTGCTCTGTCGCTGCAGCAAGTACAGTCCGCCCAGGAGGACCAGGGGGAGCGCCACCGCTGTCAGCAGGAAGACCGCCGGGTCGAGCCGTGGCGCGGCGGAGAAACGGTCGAGGTTGAACAGGATCAGCGCCACGGCGGTCCAGACGGTGAGGAAGTTGGGGATCGCATCGCCCGAGCGCAGCAACCGCAGGCCAATGGCCCGCCGTTTGGTGAAGGGGTAGAACAGGTTGCTGCCCATGAAGCCGAGCTGATCCTCCAGGATGTGGCCGGCGAAACCCAGGCCGGTCACCAGGCCGGCCCACAGGGGGGTGCGGGTGAGCGCGCCACGGGTGAGCCACTCGATCAGCGCGGCGACGCCGGTCACGGCCAGCCCCAACGCCAGCGCCAGGGTCAGGCTGTGCGACCAGCGGCGGTGCCAGTCGAGGAACTGGACGTGCAACCGGTCGTCCCGCCGCTCGAAGCGGAACGACGGCCCGCTGAAGATATCCACCCGGTTCTCGGCGTCGTAGGTGTGCACCAGCGGCACGCCGACCTTCACGCGTACCTCCTCTGCCCCGGCGGGTTCGGAGCCGGGGAAGGGTACCTGTCCGGTGTTGACAACCGGCCCCACGCGCACTGCCACCTCGCCAGCCTGCGGGTCGAAGCGGATGACGTACTGCCGCCACAGGTCGGCGCCCAGACGGATGGTGTGCAGCATGATGTTCTGCGGCTGGCCGCTCTCGTAGGCGGTGCGCATCGCCGCCACGACCTGTTCGGCGATCCGCTGCGCGTCGGGCTGCGGGCCGGGGTCGATCTCGACGGTGTAGCGCTCGAAGTAGCGGGCAAACTTGAAGTCCAGCGTATCGGGCAGGATGCCGCCGATGCCGCCGAGGACCGGCAGCAGCGAGCCCTGGGCGGCGGCCTGGACGACTTCCGGGAAGAACGTCGCCAGGGCCACGCCGGTGATGAAGTGAGCGATCCCTTTCACGTCTCGCCTCTCGTGGACAGAAGTGCTCTCGGTGCGCGAGCATGTTACCTGCGATTGGCGGATTTGGCAAACTGGCCGTAACTACCTGCCCGGCTACCCTCCCGCAGGGTAACTGCCTGCCGTCCGCGGCGCGGGGCCCCCACCCCTCCTCCCTACCCCCTCCCCCCCCCC
>DAOTYW010000134.1:0-8402 GCA_034434755.1 Anaerolineae bacterium
GCGTGCCGCGTAGGGGCGCACGGCGTGCCGCGTAGGGGCGCACGGCGTGCCGCGTAGGGGCGCACGGCGTGCCGCGTAGGGGCGCACGGCGTGCGCCCCTACACGCAGCCGGTGACGACCAGCACCCGGCTGTGGCCGATGTCCACCCACTCGGTGCGCAGGGCGATCCCGCACTGCGCCCAGGCCATCTCATCGCCGCGCGGCAGCGGCTCCCGCTGGCCGGTGACCCGGTAGAGCCACTCCAGCAGCGCGGTGAGCGGGCCGCGTCCGCTCAACTGCGCTGCCGCCACGACCGCGATCCTCCCCTGTGGGGCCAGCACCCGTGTCACCTCGCGGGCCGTGGGCAGGTCGAGGATGAACTCGGTGGGGAAAGTGGCGACGATGGAGGGGAAGGCGCCGTCGCGGAAGGGCAGGGCCTGGGCGCGGGCGCGCACCAGCCGCGTCGGCTGACCGGCCCGGCGCAGCCGCCGGCGGGCCAGCCGACCCATCTGCGGCGAGAGATCGAGCCCGACCGGCGACAGGCCGGCGCGGGCCATCGTCAGCAGCAGGTGGCCCGGTCCGTGGGCCAGCTCCAGCACCGGCGGCCCGGCGATGAAGCGCAGCGCCGTCCGCCCCCATGCCGTCCACTGCCCCAGCGACACCGCCCAGGCCACCGCGTCGTAGGCCCAGGCGCAGCGGCCGTAGAGCAAGTAGAAGAAGGCGCGGATGAACCCCCACCAGAGACGGGTTAGACGAAGACTTCCGAAGCCTGTTCGACCTCGGAAGTCTTCGGATGGGTGGGACGTGTCCACCATGCGCTCATCCCAGCGGCGCAGGCGATCCACCCACTTCTTCTGATGACTTGCCCCACACCGCGATGTCCAGCGTCAGCCGCTGGAAGAAGCTCTCCGGCGGTAACTGTCCCTGGCCGTACTCCAGTTCCAGCACCCGCGCCCGCAGCAGGAGGGTGGCCGTCTGCAGGGTCACTTCCGCCCCCGGTTGGGCCAGGACCGACTCGCCCTTGGCGGCCAGCTTGGCGCGCAGAGCGTCGTCATGGAAGGCGTGCCGGCTCATCAGCACCTTGGTCACGGTGCGGATGTCGTTCTTGTCGAACACCCACAGTTCCAGGGCCGTCACTTTCTTCGGGTCGCCCACGCCGATGGCCTCGGAGATGCCCACCCCGCACTCGCCCATGAAGTCGCCGTTCTCCCTCTCGATGCTGAAGGAGGGATCGTAGAAATCGTCGCCCAGCGTGTAGGTAGTCTTGTACCGCCCGATGGGGTTGGCGGCCTCGGCCCAGGCGACCGGTTCTGCGGCGGGTGGGAAGGCCTCCTCCTCGACGACCGGCAGGGCGGCGCGGCGACGACGGCTGAGCCGCAGATAGAGCAGACCGACCACAGCGATGACGATCAGGCCGAGGCCGCAGATCGTGAAGGCCGGGCGCAGCCGCTGGGTCAGAGGGGCGGGGGGCGTTTCCGGTTGCGCGGCGCGCAACGCCCCGGCCAGGGCGACCAGTTCGGGCGCGTCCGTTGGGCGGGCCTGGGCCAGCGCCTCCAGCGCCTCCGCCGGGTCCTCGTTCCGCCAGTACTGCGTCCCCAGGCGGATCCGCGCCTGCTCTACGTTGCCCGTGATCGCGTAATCGCGGGCAACCAATACCATGTACTCGTCGCGGATGTCACCCTGGCGCAGCATTTGGGGAGTCGTGTTGCTGTAGGTAACCGGCCACAGCCACCAGCCGATGGCCAGCCACCCTACCAGCAAGCCGATGAGCAAGCCGGCGCCGAAGGTGATCTTCCCCGTATGCCGGTTGTAGACGTTCAACAGGGTGTTCAACATGTCGTCCCTCCGTTCCAGATCGCGAGCGAAAGCCTTCCTGCCATGCGGCAAATGTCAGCTTACCATAAAATCACGATACGCGCAAGTCGCTCCGCTCCTCTTATGTCAAATCTTGGTCGAAAAAAACCTTGACGCAGGCCGTCGTTTCTGATATAATGAACGTGGGATGATGTTACAATTCGACCTCTCTCCTTTGATCGGCGCGCGGCCGGGCACGCGGCTCACTTTCCCGATGGATGAGGGGCCCCAAGAACTGGGGGATATTGGTGTTGCCTTTCTGCGCGGTCGCATCCAGTTCACCCGCGTCCAGGGCGGTATCCTGGCCCAGGCGCAGCTCCAGACGGAACTCGAGGTGACATGCACACGCTGTCTGGAGCCGTTCCCCTACCCGACGACGCTCGAAGTCGAAGAAATCATCGGCCTCGCCGGACGCCCCCGCCCAGACATCACCTACCGTCTCACCGAAGAGGGCTGGCTGGAGATCGCCCCCCTGCTGCGCGAACAGGCGTGGGTCGCTTTGCCGATGAAACCGCTCTGTCGCCCTGACTGCCGGGGCATCTGTCCGGACTGTGGGGCGAATCTGAACGTGGAACCGTGTCGCTGTCAGGAAGGACGGGTAGACCCGCGCCTGGCCGTGCTGGCGGAGCTGATGAAAAAATAGCCCGTCCCCCCGCAGGTCGTGAACCCGCCGGGACATCATGAAGACCGCTTGAGCCTTCGGGAGGCGTATGAGTGCGATTGATGAACTCCTAGAGCGAGCGGAAGTTCAGGGGTATGTGACCACCGATGATATCCTCGACGCGATGCCCGAGGTCGAGGAATCGTTAGAACAACTCGAAGAGATCTACATCCTCCTCCACGACTCCGGGATCGAGGTCTACGACGGCCCGCCAGAGCTGGAGGAGCTGTCCGAACCGGATGAGGAGGGGTTGGACGACCTCTTGTTCGACCTGAACGAGGTTTCCGTTGACGACACGGTCGGGCTCTATCTGAAGGAAATGTCGCGGGTACCGCTCCTCTCCACCGAGGAGGAGGTGCGGCTGGCCCACGTCGTCGAGTTGGGGCGGGAGGCGGCCCGTCTCCTTTCCGATGACGGGGTGGACAAGATGGAGCGTTGCCGGCTGGAGGACCTGATTGCCCAGGGCCGGGCCGCTCGCGAGCACCTGATCAAGGCCAACACGCGGCTGGTGGTCAGCATCGCCAAGAAGTACATGGGCCGCGGCGTGCCCTTCCTCGACCTGATCCAGGAGGGGAACCTGGGCTTGATGAAAGCGGTGGAGAAGTTCGACTACCACCGCGGTTACCGCTTCAGCACGTACGCCACCTGGTGGATCCGCCAGACGATCACCCGCGCCATCGCCGACCAGGGCCGCACGATCCGCGTCCCGGTGCACATGTCCGACCGCATCCGTCAGCTCTACAAGACGGCGCGGCAGTGGGAACAGGAGCACGGCCGCGCCCCCACTCCAGAGGAAATCGCCGCCGTCCTCGACCTGGAGCCGCGCAAGGTGCAGTGGATGCTCAAGGTCTCCTGGCAGCCGCTCAGTCTGGAGCACCCGGTGGGGGAGGAAGAGGATAGCGAGCTGGGCTCCTTCATCGAAGACGAGGGCACGCCGACCCCGCCGCAGAGCGCCTATCAGAAACTGCTAGCCGATAAGATCGAAGAGGTCCTGGCCACCCTCAACCCCCGCGAGGCGCGCATCCTCCGTCTGCGCTTCGGGCTGGTCAACGGGCGCGGCTACACGCTGGAAGAGGTCGGCCAGAAGTTCGGCCTGACCCGCGAGCGGATTCGCCAGATCGAGGGCAAGGCGCTGCGCCGACTGCGCCACCCCCGTCGCAGCCGTCAGTTGCGCGACTATCTCAGCTAGCCGCCGGCTGTCTGGCGGACTGCGGTGCCGTTCATGAGCCCTGCGCCGGCCATCCCCGTTCCCGCCCGGCTGTCCCTGCTCCGTTGCCCGGCGATCTGGCTGATCGCCCTGACCCTGTTCGCCTTCGTCCTGCGCATGGTGCAGTTGGACACGCCGGTCCTGCGCTGGGACGAGGGCTGGAGCCTGGCCCACGCCAGCCTGCCCTGGTCGGCGCTCGTGCGGGTCGCCGCCGAGGACTGGCACCCGCCGCTCTACACCATCCTGCTCAAGCTGTGGCTGATCAGCGGCAAAACGACCTTCGGCATCCGCTATCTGTCGGTGCTGTTGAGCACGCTGGCGGTGCCGCTGACCTATCGCGTCGCCCTGGCCTGGGCGGGGCGGCGGCGACTGGCCCTGCTGGCTGCCCTCGGCGCGGCCTGGCTGCCGATGCTGGTCTACTACGGCCAGGTGACGCGCATGTATCCTCTGGCGGCGCTGACCATGCTGGCCGCCACGGCTGCCCTGCTGCGGGGGCTGGCCCGTCCGTCCTGGCGTGCCGATGCGACGCTGGCCCTCTCGACCACCGCCGCCATGCTCACCCTCTACCAGGCCGTCTGGCCGCTGATCGGGCTGTACCTGTACGGCGCACTGGCCCAGCCGCGCCGCCTGCCGCGCCTGCTCCTTTGTGGACTGGGCGCGGTGGTCGGGTACGTGCCGTGGTTGCTCATCGCCGGGCCGACCATCCGCGCCCGCATGGGCGCCGACGCCGCCGACGGCGAGCAGGTGCTGCGCGGCGTGCTCCATTACCTCCGCCCCACCGCGGTCGGACTGACCTTCTCCTACGATTCGGGTTGGCCGGCGATCGCTGCCCTGTTGCTGGTCCTTGCCCTGGGCCTCCTGTTCTGGCTGTTGCGCCGCCCCCGTCCCGCCGCAGCGCGCCGGCTGCTCCTGCCCGCCCTGGTCATCCTGGTGTCGCTGTTCGGCATCGCCTACGTCAGCCAGTCCTCCCGCTGGTTCGCCGTCCGTCACCTGGTGCCGGCGACCCTCTTCCTGGCCCTCGGCCTGGCCTGGGCGCTGGACAGCCTGGCCGTCCGTTGGAAACCGCTGCTGCCGCTGGCCCTGGCCGTTCTGGCCCTCGCCTACTGGCCCACCAGCAGCCGCTTCGTCTACGCCAAGACGCTGGAGGTGGTGGACCCGTTCGATCCGGCGGCGGACTACTGTTTCATCCGTCAGAATGTCCGCCCGGCCGACCTGGTCTACTTCAACGTGCTCAGCACCGCCGGCTGGTACGAGAACCTGCGCGGGCCGGAAGATCCGCGCTGGTCGTACGCCATGCGCTGGGAACCGATCATCGAACCGCTGCCGCGCATCGCCGACCGGGTCGCCCGCGACGCGGCGGTCCACCGCCGCCTGTGGTTCGCCATCTACCGCGGCACCTACGCGACCAATGCGCCATTGAAGGCCTGGCTAGACGCCCATTACTACCCCGCCGGCGGTTCCTGGCAGGGTGACACGCTCTTCCTGGCCTACGCGGTCGCCGGAGAGGATTGGACGACTATGCCGCGCCAGGATGTGTTCGGTCCGCTCCTCCTGCGCGCCGTCCGCTTCACCCCGCAGGCTGTTCCCGGCGGCGAGGTCGCCGTCGAGCTAACCTGGGCTGTGACCGGAGTGGTGCCGGCTAACTACAAGGTCTTCGTCCATCTGACCGACGAGACCGGCTGGGTGGTGGCCCAGCACGATGACCTGCCCCTGGGCGGCGATGAGCTAACCGCCGGCTGGCGGGTGGGCCGGGTGGTGCTCGACCGGCACGGGGTCTTGCTGCCGGAGACCCTGCCCGACCGCCTGCACCTGCGCATCGGCCTGTACGACGCGGCCACGGGCGAGCGCGTGCGCCTGCCCGATGGCCGCGAGTGGGTGGAGATCGCCACCCTCGACGTGGTGCGCTGACGGTGTTCGGACCCCCTCACCACCTGCGGGAGGGTACCGGCAGTTACGGATGGGTGGACAATTGGCAGAGTCCTCGTTCATGAACCTGAAATCGGGGCTGTTGCGGCCCTGGCCGGGCAGCGCCGCTGCTCAGGCGGTGCTGGCCTGTTACCGCGACCTGGCCGCTGGCGTGCGCCTGGAATTGCGGCTGCGGCTGCACATCTGTCCCTTCGAGGAAGTGGCGCGCCGGGTGCCGGAGGAAGGGGCCGTGCTCGACCTGGGCTGCGGCTATGGCCTGATGAGCCTGCTGCTGGCGAACGGATCGGCGCAGCGAACGATCGTCGGGATGGACCTGCAGGCAGATCGCGTGGCAGCGGCCAGCCGCGCCGCCCGTCCCCGCGACAACGTCCGCTTCCTCCACGCCGACATCCTGGAGGCCGGCTTCGCGCGCCCCGCCTGCATCGTCATGAATGACGTCCTCCACCACATCCCGCATACGTCCCAAATCCCCCTCCTGCGCAAGTGCCACGACAGCCTGCTCGCCGGCGGGCTGCTGATCATCAAGGACGTGGATAAATCCGTCCCCTGGAAGTACGTCTGGAACTACACCCACGACTTCGTCAAGAATCGCAACCTGCCCTTCTACTGTCTGGATATGCCGATCCTGGTGGCGCTGCTGGAGATGATCGGCTTCCGCGTCGAGGCGTCGCGGCTGGACACGGGCTACCCGTATCCCCATGTCCTGTACCTCTGTCGTAAGTCGTGAGATCGCGATGGACACCGTTCCTTCCCTTCTCCCGTCTCCCGTGTTACAATAGCCTCATCTTCGAGGAGGAGAACATGGCCGAGAAAATCCTGGTCTGTGTCGCCTGGCCCTACGCCAATGGGGACCTGCACGTCGGCCACCTGGCCGGCGCCTACCTGCCCGCCGACATCTTCGCCCGCTACCACCGGCTGGCCGGCGATGATGTGCTGATGGTCTCCGGCTCCGACTCTCACGGTACCCCGATCGCTGTCTTCGCCGACCGGGAAAAGGTTACCCCGCGGGAACTCTTCGAGCGCTACCACGGCCGTTTCCTGGAGACGCAGCGACGGTTGGGCATCAGCTATGACCTGTTCACCCACACCGACACGGAGAATCACCATCGCGTGGCTCAGGACATCTTTCTCCGCTTGCTGGAGCAGGGCTACCTCTTCCGGCGCGTGCAGCAGCAGCCGTACTCTGAAAGGGAGAAGCGCTTCCTGCCGGACCGTTACGTCGAGGGGACGTGTCCCCACTGTGGCTACCCGGAGGCGCGCGGCGACCAGTGCGATAACTGTGGGGAACTGCTGGATCCGTCGGAGCTGATCAACATGCGTAGCAAGACCGACGGCAGCCGGCCGGTGATGCGCGAGACAGAGCACTTCTTCCTTGACCTGACGGCGCTCCAGGAGCGCATCGCCGCCTACCTGGCGGAGGATAAGGAGCACTGGCGGCCCAGCGTGTTGAATTTCTCCCGCAACTACGTCGAGCAAGGGCTGCAGGGCCGCCCGATCACCCGCGACATCGAATGGGGCATCCCGGTGCCCCTGGAGGGCTACGAGGGCAAGCGGCTCTATGTCTGGTTCGAGGCGGTCATCGGCTACCTCTCGGCCAGCATCGAGTGGGCGCGTAACGTCGGGCGGCCGGAGGCCTGGAAGGAGTGGTGGTACGACCCGGCGGCGCGCACGTTCTACTTTATCGGCAAGGACAACATCCCCTTCCACGCCGTCATCTGGCCGGCTGAGCTGATCGGCGTCGAGCGGTTGTATGAAGACGATCCCTGCCGCCGTCTCAACCTGCCCTATGACGTGCCGGCCAACGAGTTCATGAACCTGGAGGGCCAGCAGTTCTCCAAGAGCCGTGGCCTGGCGATCTGGCTGCCGGACTACCTGGAGCGGTTCGCCCCCGATCCGTTGCGCTATTACGTCGCCTCGGTGCTGCCGGAGACGCGAGATTCCGACTTCAGTTGGGACGAGTTCGTGCGCCGCAACAACGATGAGCTAGTCGCCGCCTGGGGCAACCTGTGCCACCGCGTGCTGACCTTCGCCGACAAGCATTTCGAGGGGCAGGTGCCGCTGCCGGGCCTGATGGATCGGGCCGACGTCGGGCTGCTGGCGCGCATTGACGTCGCTTTCCGACCGATCGGACGGCTCCTGTCGGCCTGCAAGTTCCGTGCCGCGCTGAGCGAGACGATGGCCCTGGCCCGCGAGGTCAACAAGTATCTGGAAGAGAAGGGGCCGTGGTTCCAGATCAAGACCGACCGGACAGCGGCCCAGACGACCATCTACATCGCCCTGCGCGCCATTGACTCGCTCAAGGTCCTCTTCGCGCCCTTCCTGCCCTTCTCGTCCGAGGCCCTGCACGGGTTCCTGGGCTACGAGGGGACGATCTTTGGTCGTCAGGACATCGTCCAGTTCGCGGAGAAAGAGCGGACGCACGACGCGCTTTGTTACGACCCGGCGGGGGCGACGGGCCGGTGGGCGCCCAGCGAACTGCCCGCCGGACAGCGGTTGCGCCCGCCCCGCCCGTTGTTCGAGAAGCTCGATCCGACGGCGGTGGAGACGGGAGGCGGGGCAGAGAGGTAAGGGCGCCGAACGCCGGCCAACATGGGCATTCGCCCGGCATCATCCCGCAAACGCCGCCGATCGGGACGTATCCTACGAGTGCTGACCTTCCCCATCGTTCACAACTTAACCCAGACTCTCCCGAAAAAAGGTCAACGCGAGCAAGCCCAGGCGGGCTGCACGAGGTGCATCGGACATAGAAATGCGCGCAACCGAGTCCAAAGAGAA